>JAPWUB010000024.1 GCA_028275745.1 Desulfurococcales archaeon
TTCCTCTAACTACACGCATTACAAGCATTAGGTACTGGGATATAGAGTCAGATTTTGCAAGACCAGGTGGTTTAGTAGCACTTGGCACAAGCCTTGATCCTTCGCTCACAAAGTCTGATGCCTTAAGAGGGCAAGTACTGGGTCACGATGTTCCAGACCCTGTGCAGGATGTGAGGATCCAGTATAGCATGTTAGACAAAATTATTGGTTTTAGAGGAGTTGCTACAGCACCTCCGAAGCCTAAGCCTAAAGACAAACTCCTGCTAGTTATAGGTACGGCAACAGTTGTTGCTGTTGTTCAACGTGTGACCAGCGACGAGCTTGAGGCAGTTCTTAATGAACCTGTTGTAGTGTTGAAGAATAGCAGAGCAACTATTCTGATGCAAATTGGTGGTAGGTATAGGCTTGTTGGATGGGGCCAAGTGATTAGCTAGATGAAGTGTATAGCAATCTTCGATACAAGCGCTCTTTTTGTTATCGCTGAGGGGCGTGCTAGTCTCGATAGTATTTTTGAAGTTTTACCTGACTGTGAACTTATTGTTGTTGATGCAGTGGTGCAAGAGCTTGAAAAATTTGCTAAAAAAAGCTATGGAAAGAAAGCGATATTGGCTCAATGGATACTTCAAAACATTATCCCAAAACTAAGGGTGGTGGAATCCGGTTTTGTTGGCGAAGCAGATGATATTATAATAAGTTTTGGATTAAAGCTCTTAGCCGAAGGCTTTAGATGCGTTGTAATATCAACGGATTCTAAGGTTAAGGAAAAGGCATTAAGAAGTGGTTTAGAGGTAGTAACATACAGAGAGACAGAAGGACGATTTGAACAAACATAGAAAGACTTTTAAAGAAATTTATTCTTTAAAGCGCTAGGCAATATATTGCCTTGTATGTTATGGGTGTGAATAGCTTGTTCAGAATCTATAAGCTTAGAGATGTTGTAAAAGTAGAGCCTTCGAAGTTTGAAAAGCCTCTAGAAAATGTAGTTCTCGAAGAACTTAGGAGGAAATATGAAGGGTTAAAGGATAAAACACTAGGAATTATACTAGCAGTACTAGATGTTAATATAGATCCACTAGGAATTATTCCAATGGGCGAGGGAGCACCATACCATGTTGTTGAATTTACCGTTTTAAGCTATGTTCCAATACCAAATGAAGTTGTTGAAGGAATTGTTGAAACTATTAGCCGAGGCGGCATAATAGTGTCTGTAGGTGCTGTAGAAGGGTTTGTTCATATTCAGCAAATAACTGATGAGGAGGTGGAATATGATGCAGTCAGAGGAGTTATTGTGACTAAAAGTAGCAAAAGGATCATAATGCCAGGGGATATCGTAAGAGCACGAATAACAAACGTAACAATAGCTCCAAATAGACCTCCTAGGGTAAACCTAACAATGAGGCAACCATATCTTGGAAAGATTGAGTGGATACACTCAAAAAAGTAGTATGAAAAGACCTGTATTTCCTCTAGTGATGAGCCTTGTAAGGTCTGAGTGATGATGTACTAGGGGATTCTGATTTTATGGTTTGGCTTAGTAAAAGAGAAATTGCTTACTATATAATTTTGAAGAAAACCTTCGGGAATAACCCCTTTAATTTAGGAGAAGCACTTGACGTGCTCACATTCTTTGGCTCTAAAAGAGTTGCACGCAAGGTTATAAAGAACCTTATAAAGAAGGGCTTCCTTAAGAAAATTGGTATGATTGATTATCGCATTGAAGATCTTGAGAACGCCTTGAATGAGCTCCTCTTTGAATATATCAGGCAAAGAGCATACAAAACTATGAAGTCTAAAGGCTTTAAAGTAGCACGAAATGAGAACGGAGAGATACTGATTTATTGCCTGAACGAAGTTAAGCTTAGGGCTTTAGAGCTACTCAAAGAGTACAACATTATCTTACTTAATTGCTAGATCAGAAGGTTAAGGCAATGAAATAGCGGCAGATACAAAAGGAAAAAATAAAAGTAGTGATAGGCTTACTTGTCTTAACTATTATTTATTGTTTCTTTACTCCTTCTTTGTAATGACGATCTCTATTGTAGACACTCTTGTTTGTCTGCCGTCGCTGCTTGTTATTGTTTGGCTTCCAATCTTTATCTCTTTTACGTCGACCTTTCCTGGTAGGAATCTATTTCTTACGATCTCTATTGCATCAACAGCTTTGCTTATTGCTCTTCCTCTTGCCTTTACTGTTATTTCGTTAACTCCCTGGTTTAATAGTGTTAGTATTGCTAGTACGTAGTTCATTACAGGTTTTTTACCTACGAGTACGGTGTTTGCTGCAACGGGAGCTTGTGCCATATCTTATTCCCTCTATTCCGATTTTTAGCTTTGTTGTGTGCTAAACTTTCTAGAGTATGGGCTAGGGTTAAAAACTTATTTGTTGTGCTTGATGTTGATGAACAAGTTTCAAGTATTACTAATTCAAAGGGCTGACTTCTTTTGAATTCTTGTTATGTTTGATAAAGAACAGTGATATTGGGAGTGGCGTTGATAAGGCTAATATATAGAGGAGTTCGAGGTTGCAGAACTTTACAGGGAGCCGTTGAGGACATTATTGTTTGTGGTGCTGAAGCTGATAGCGGTGATTCGTCTTTTGGAAGTCTTTTCAAAGTTTTGGAGAGAGAAGTAGAGAGTTTCAAGAATTTCTTTAAGTTTTGTACAGGCTACAACATGTGGTCTTTGCAGGAGTATTGGAGTAAAAGACTTCTTTCGGGCGAGTCCTTTGCGCTTATTGCGCCTACTGGTGTAGGTAAATCAACACTCCTAGCAGTTTACGCTCTTTACAAGGCTCTTAACTACAGGAATAGGGTCTACATAATCACGCCAACAAGAGAGATAGCTAAGCAAATGTATACAAAGATCACGGAATTTCTGAGAAAGTTAAGAGATTTAGGTTATACAGAGGATTCCTTGAGGATCCTGTTCTACGACTCCTCATCGAGGAATACCGCAGAAATTAAGGCTGAGATTGCTCAGGATAAGTTCGACATACTGATAACATCGGCAGCATTCTTATCTAGAAGCAAGGAGTTATTGCAGAATAAGAGAGTAGACATCATTATTGCTGACGATTTGGACTCTATACTTAAGAATTCGAAAAACGTTGAGAGAGTTCTACGACTACTTGGATTCGATGATGAGCTTATAGATGCTGGCTTAAGGCTTGTAAAGACTAAGCAAAACCTCTTTATAGCTAAGTATGCAAAGAATGAAGAGATAGTGAATAAGCTTCAACGAGAGGTGCTGGAGCTAGAAGCTGTTGTAAAGGACAAGCTTTCAAGAATTAATACACAGCTGGTCGTAGCATCAGCTACAGGCAGGTTAAAGGGAATTAAAGCCTTGCTTCTGAAGGAGTTACTAGGGTTTGACGCGGGTGCAGTGTTTGAGTATCTAAGAAGCGTTGACGACTTCTACACAAGTATAGACAACATAGATAAGGTTGTAGACATTGTTAAGAAAACTGGCAGTGGAATAATCTTTGTTTCATCTCTCTACAAAGACTATGTAAAGAAGCTGGAGGACATGTTTAAAAATGTGGGGATCAGGTACGCTATTGCTAAGAGTGGTAGTAAAGCTGTTGACAAGTTTAGGCGTGGAGAGGTAGATGTATTAATAGGTATGGCATCGTACTATGGGACACTTGTTCGAGGACTTGACGAACCGCAAAGAATACGCTTTGCAATATTTATTGGGGTTCCTCAAATTGCGAGGAGATTGGAAGAGTCCTTAAATAACATTAGGACGATGTTCACAGTCTTAAAGGCGCTGAAATCCATGGGAGCAGATGTTAACGAGGAAATAAAGGCTATTACTGAGATTATTCAGCGCAGTACACCAGCAATGCTCATTCTCTACTCAAAGGTTCTCAAAGGCTCTATACCTGTACCAGAAAATATTGCACCTACAATAGAGATACTAAAAAAGGTGAAGAGCAGTATAATGGAGAAGGTAGGGCTTTACCTACAATCCAAGGACTACATAGTCATTGAGGGCTATGGTGTAATTGCAAAAACTCACAACGGTATTTACATAATAAGACCTGATCCATATACATATATACAAGCAAGCGGTAGAACATCGCGTATGCTTGGAGGTAGCAAAACACATGGATTGGCTGTGATTTTTGAGAGATATAAAGAGCTTATTGAAATACTTGCTACAAAGTTACATAAGCTAGCACCTTTCCCAGGCTTTAGAGAACTTAATGATGCATTGCTAGAAGTATCTGTAAATAAAGTCATAGGGAGTAGGAGTACCGGTAGAGGTCAAGGTATACCAATGGATAATATAAAGACGGCGCTAATTATTGTAGAGTCTCCTACAAAAGCGAAGACGATAGCATCAATGTTTGGGAAACCGGCCAAGAAAGTAATTGGCGATGTGATAGTATATGAAACTGTGATACCACTAGCAGACAGAGTCTACGTTGCTACTGTTGTAGCAACTCGAGGGCATATAACAGACCTTGTTACTGATACAGGATTTCATGGAGTAGTGATAAATGATAAAGAATACAGCCCCGTATACGATTTCATCACCAAATGTAGAGATTGTGGAAATCAATTTGTTGGAGTTTACGAAGCGTGTCCTTATTGTGGCTCGCCAAATGTTTACACATCGGCTACAGTAGCTCATGTTCTTCAAAAGCTTGCATCTGAAGTCGACATTGTATACATAGCTACAGATCCTGATACAGAGGGAGAAAAGATAGCATTCGATGTCTACAATATTATCTACAACTTCAACAAAAACATCTTTAGAATAGAGTTTAGGGAGGTAACTAAGCAAGCAATTCTAGAAGCAATACAAAATCCTAGAAAGATAAATGTGGGTAGGGTATTAGCCCAGATTGCACGAAGAATTGCTGACAGATGGATAGGGTTCGAGCTTAGTACATATCTGCAGCTCTCATTTAATAAGCCATGGCTTGGTGCAGGCAGGGTTCAGTCCCCAGTGCTAATATGGTCTGTTGATAGGTATAGGGAGTATAGGTCAAAAATGGGTTATGCGATTGATGTTCAGTGGAATGGCTACAGACTTTCAGTGTTTCTGGGTTCTGTGGAGAGATCTGTAGCAGAGGAAGTCGCTAGGAAGGTGATGGACGAAGGGATAAAGGTTCTTGAGGTATCATATGAAGAGAGAACAGTGAATCCTCCACCACCATTCACAACAGATACGTTAATTGCTGAAGCAAACATGGTTTACGGATTTACAGCATCTAAGGTTATGTCACTTGCGCAGAACCTATTCGAACTGGGCTTAATAACATATCATAGAACAGACTCAACAAGGGTTTCCGCAACAGGTATTGCCATAGCTAAAGAAGCTTTAGAGAAGCTAGGGTTGCTAGACATGTACCAGCCTAGAGCTTGGGGCCTCGATGAAAAAGCTGAAGGAGCTCATGAGGCTATAAGACCCACAACACCTCTTCGCGCAGATGAAGTCGTGGAGGCAGTGCTACGTGGCGATATAGGTATTCTTACAAGGATTTCAAGTGATCATCTAAAGCTCTATGACCTTATCTTTAGAAGGTTTCTAGCTAGCCAGATGAAGCATGCAAAAGTTGTTTATGCTAAGGTTTCTCTGGAAGTTGCTGGCAGAAGAATAGATCTTGTAGTTCCTGTTGATGTTGTTGAGAAAGGGTTTACAGTGCTTTACCCAATCAAGCTTTATCCACAATTTAAGAACCTTTCAGCAGGTCAAGTACTGAAGCCTGATGCAGTTAAGGTGTTGAAGAGATCTGAAGTAGGGCTGTATAGGGTTTCGGACCTCGTAACATTGATGAGGATCTATGGTATTGGAAGGCCCAGTACCTATGCAAAAGCAATAGACAACAATATTAGGCATGGATACATAATACTGAGCAAAAGAAAGAAAGTAGTTGTACCCACAAAGTTAGGGATAGAGGTTGCAGATATACTTTCAAGAAACTTCAATGACATTATAGGAGTTGAAGCCACTAGGAGGCTTGAAGAACTTATGGACGAGATTGAGGCAGGTAAAATGCCTGTTGAAAGTGCGTTGAATGATGTAAGGTTGGTGGCGGAGAGTATATGGGGAAGAGAACAGCAAAGAGCGCAAAACATTGCAGCTATTGACACAGGTACACAATACGTTAAGGCGAATGCAGTTGCCTCCACTTAAAAATGTCAGCCTTTGTCAACTACTTTCTGATTCTCGGTGGATTGAATTTGTTTCTAATAAGGTACTTATCAACATAACTTTCTGCAGCCTTTCTCTTTGCTTGATGATCTTTTAAGAATCTTGCAACTCTTTCTGCAAGCTCGGCCTTACACTCACCACATAGAAGAGCTCCTGTTTTGCAGGCATGGTACCTATCCTGAAGTTTCTTATCATCTTCTTCAAATAGCATCTCATACATCTTAAACACTGGGCAGTGATCAGGGTCTCCACCAAGTTTTCTCTGAAGCTCAGCAGTTGGTTGGCCACCAGTATAGGCTCTAATAATCTTCTTCACGGCTTCTTCGGGCAAATCTGTAGTATATATGGCAGTTTCAGGCTTTGATGAAGACATCTTCCCTCCTATACCTAAACCTGGCAACAACTTGTTGTGAATTTGTGCAGGCTTTGAGTACCCTAGCGAGGGTGCTAGGTCCCTAGCTATTCTCCAGTAGGGATCTTGATCAATACCAGCAGGTATTAGAACATCTACTCTTTCACCATAAAGCTCTGTTGGTAAGAAAGCCACTGAGATCTGTAGCACTGGATAGAAGATCATCCCAACATTAGTTGACTCTGTAAAGCCAAACGCGCCTTTCTGAGTTGAGAACGTTATTTTCTTAGCAACCTTTACGGCTATTGGATAGAGGAATGCTATATCCTCTGAATCTATAATAACATGAGTTTTTGCTGGGTCAAGCCCTAATGCTGCTAGATCTAGAATGTTCTCGTAGGCAAGCCTATTGAATTCCTCTATGTTTCCGCCTTCACTATGCCAATACTTCTCATCGTCTGTCATCTGGAAGAAGAGCTCGAGACCTAGCTTGTCCTGAAGCCACTTTGTGAAGATCCATGGAAGTATGTGTCCGAGGTGAGTATGTCCTGAAGGTCCTCTACCTGTATACAATGCGCATCTTATACCACTTCTGTAGGACTCTATAAACTTGTCAAAGTCTCTGTGGGAGTAGAATACGTGGCGTCTGAGCATTGGATGTATTTCGCCAGTAATGCTTTTCAGGAGATTAATCTCATTGTCTGTCAACGGTTTGCTTCCAAATATCTTTATGAGCTTATCATAATCTACAAATGCTTCTGCCTCCCAAGGTGTTACAGTGGCCTCATTTGACGCCACAAACATTGATCACCAAATTAGGCATATATTTACTATTACTACTTACTAGCAATGATGCGAAGTAAAAACTTTTGTTGTTTACAACAAATATATTATTGTTTAGATAAGATAAGTTAAGTAACGTAATACGCAATTTCTTGCGTAATGATGAATGCACGTCAGGATGAACAGATGATTAAATAGCCGTAAGCTGATGCATTAGTAGTAGTCTCCTAAAAGCCATTCATTACCTATGAAAACCCTCTTTAATCCTGCTTTCCTAGCAACCTCAAATGCTTGTTGTGCATGTCTTCTACTTGTTGGTGGCAGATCCCGTAACAGATGTGTAGGGTAAAATGCTAGTAATACTAAAGGTGTCTCTTCATCTATTGAAGCTATGTATTCTGCTATATGATGTACTTCCTCTACATCTACATATCCAGGAACAAGAAGAACACTCACAACAAGTAATGGAATCTCCTTCCTTTCTTTTGCCATCTCAGCAACTAATTTAACATTTCTCTTCACTCTTTCAACAGCCTTCCAGCCATCGATTCCTGTAAGAGCTTGATATACAGCAGGAGACCAAGCTTTCCAATCAATCTTTACTATACCTCCACTAACAAGACTAACCCTTGCCATCTCCTTCATTATATTCTCATTAACAACTCCATTTGTCTCCCAGCAAATCCTCTTTATAATACCCTTTCTCTGAGCTTCTTCAACAATTCTTCGAGAAACCTTTAAAGCATAGATAATATGTGGCCCTGGATCCCCTCCAAAATAGCATATACAGGGAACTTTACTATAAAGCGCTATTCTTACAATCTCATCTTCAGAAACCTTATACGTTGCTCTAAGTCTACTATTAACAATCATGTTTTTATGTTCCCAATTCTGGCAGAAGAGGCAATTAAGATTACATCCAGCAAAGAATATAGCCAAATTGTAGTAGCCATACTCTGGCCCATTCACTAAAGCATACTTTGGATATCCGGCACCAGTAGCTGCAGGGCAAACAGGAGTCGCTACACAATTCGTTGGAAGGGGATCCAGATAGTAATGCAGTATACCTGTGCTAAACCCTTCAATAGGCTTTAGCGAACCACCATCATTTTTCCAAACACCACAGAAACCAACACCATTTGGAGGTATTACACACTCATTGACGCAGATATTGCATTTAATTCCATCTGAATGTTTTGGAGGTTCAGGAGGAAGACCAAGCCTCTTTCTATATTCTATGTGAGCCTTCATGGCGATCTGCAACGCTTCATATGGTCTGTTCCTTAAGCAGTCAACGCATACCCCTATTACATCACTGATGGTTTTCCCACTCCTACCACATATGATGCAGTAACCCATACTAGGAGCATACCCACGATTTCTTCATCTATCTTAAAGCTAAACAGCTAAATAGCTTATAATACTTTATCATGTGATTAGTGAACAGCTAAAAAGTGGACTGCGTGATACTCTATGAATCTTCCAGTGCTTCTCGATCTTTTCCTAACATTTCTAAAAATAGGTGCTATAATGTTTGGTGGAGGGTATGCAATGATACCTATACTAAGGTACGAAGTTGTTGTTAGGCATCATTGGTTGTCAGAGTCAGAATTCATTGATTTAATAGCTATTGCAGAGTCAACGCCGGGACCTATAGCCATAAATTCTGCTACCTATATAGGCTATAAAATTGGGGGTGTGCTAGGCTCAGCACTTGCAACAATGGGGGTTATTATTCCGCCTTTTACGGTAATTCTGGTAATAGCAATATTTTTGCAGAGGTTCTATGAGAACTTCTACGTTAGGAGCGTACTAAATGGTATTAGAGGAGCAGTTGTAGGTCTTGTCATGTCAGCGCTTATAACAGTTATTAGAGGCACATTTAAGGGTTTAGGGCATGGAGCCACCATCACTACAGCTATAATAGCTGTTACAGCTTTTATAGCAGTGGAGCTGTTAGATGTAGACCCAATAGTTGTGATAGCGTTGTCTGCACTTGCAGGCATTGTATTAGGGCTTTTAGGTGTTTGGCAACTATAATACAGAGCCACTCGGGAGGCTTTAGTTACAGTGTTAGAGGAGTTTCCATATAGAAGCCCAAGGCCAGGACAAGCTGAGCTTGCCAAGTTCATAGAGGATAATGCTAGGCCCGGCAAGTTGATTGTTGTATCAGCTCCTACAGGGTTTGGAAAAACAGTTTCTGTTCTCTATGCTGTGAAAAATCTTGTTAAAGAAGGCGTTTTTGAGAAGGCTTTATACACGGTTAGAACACGTAATGAACTAGACCCTGTAATTAGGGAGGCAAGGTCTCTAAAGCTTCGCTTTGCGGTACTTTACAGCGGCCGGAGAATGTGCCCAATGATTAACGAGATTATACGAGATGAAAGCGCATTAGAGGGTTTCTGGATACTGTGTAGCTTGATGAGGGTGCAAGGTAGGTGTAGGTATTATTCAAGGATTCAATCAATGATACCACACCTCATACTTTCCGTAATTCTTGGCTCTTCGAATCACGTTGATGTAGCTAGGAATTTAGCTGAGAAGTTAGGTGTGTGTCCATATTTTGCAGCAATTAATATCCTGAATGATGTAGAGGTCTTGGCATTAACATATCCATATATATTTAAGGAGAGGATCTGGAAAGCTGTTTTTAGAGACTATGATGCATCAAGAACCCTTTTAATCATTGACGAAGCGCATAACCTACTAAATATGAGTAGCATTATGGGGGAATCGATATCTGTAAAGGAGTTGGAAAGAGTATTTCAAGAGCAGTTACAAAGCGTTCTATCAGATGATGTTAAGCAGTACATAAGGGATTTGTTAAAGGAAGTAACAAAAACAGGTTTAACTGGTATTCGCGGCTATAAGCATGTGCCCAAAGAAAGTATTAACCTTAGCCAAGGAATAATAGAGAGACTTAAGAGTGAGGCGTCTGAGCTTGCCTTAAGATCTAATACAATTGCCGCAGGCTTTCTTATAACACAATTAGCGTCATTGCTAGAGCTTGCCCTTGATAACGCGTATGAGCTTTTCATTTCTAGGGATCCATACACAAATACACTACTAATATCAGCCTTGCCAACAACATTTGAACCTTTAAAGAGGGTTCTTGAGAAGTTTTCAGCGGTAATAGCGCTGTCTGGGACTCCTCCGTCTCAGCAATTCTTTGAACGATTCGTTCGTGTAGATAGATCTGTATACTCAATTGATGTCACACTATTTGGAGCATCAAATTATGCAAAGGAAAATAGCTTTGTAGTAGTATTTACCGGTGCATCAACAAGCTTCAGGCTTAGATCGTCAGCAATATACGAAACCTATGCAAAGCTCGTAGAAGGTCTATACAAAGCTCTAACTGAAGGAGTTATATTAGCCGTTTATCCAAGTCATGAAGTTTTGAATGCTATTATAGTCCGCATTCAAGATAACATGAATGCTATTATTGAGAATTCGCTTCCTCTTTCAGAGGTTGTGAAGGAGGTTAGTAAGCACAATAAGTGTGTACTACATATTGCAGCAGGGGGTAGACTAGCTGAAGGAATAGAGATTACTAAGAGTGGCAAAAGTCTTGTGAAGGGTGTTGCTGTTATAGGGGTTCCATATCCTCAGCCAGATGATTATATGAAAATGCTTTTTGGTAAAAGAGGTAATAGTAATGATGAATTAGGCTTCTTTAAGGAAGTGGCAGTAATAAGGGTGCTCCAAGCCATTGGAAGGGCTATAAGATCGGAAAGCGATAAGGCGTTGGTGGTCTTGGCGGATAGTAGGTATGTTACGCATGGGATCCTGCAGAGGTTGGGGCTGAAAGTTAAGGTTATAAGTAGAAGTATAGAGGATGTTGTAAGAGTTGCTGCAGAGTTCTGGGCAAAGCAGAGAAGCTAGATTATATATTGAAGCAGATGGCATTAGCAACTCCAACGCATTGCTGTAGAGCCTTTTTGGAGTCATCTAAGCATTGAGATGTGCTGCAAACACAACTAAATAGATGACTGTAACTTCTCTTATCTGAGGAGCCAAACCCTGGTATTGCATATCTCCAGCAACTCGACTTAGATAACGCTTCTGCAAGACACTCCTCTAAATCAAGCCTAGTCAATCCATAGATAATGCACAGTATCTTCACATTGCTATGCGATGTTAGGTAATCTATATGCCACCACAACCTCTTCTTTCCTTTCATCAAATGATGCTTTATTCTGCTTCTTAATCCCCCAAAAGAACGTGCTGAACCAACATATGCGTATAGACCAGGCTTAACAGTTACAGAGCCCAAACTTCCAATACTTAGATTAAGCAGTTCTTCAACTCTTAATATGAGTATATATACACCTTTCTCGTGTGGAATGGTATCAAAAGCTATTTGTACCTTCACCACATCCAGTACTCTAGTACTAGTACAGTATTATCATTAGGATCACCGCTATATATTTAAGGATGTAGCACAAGCTTTATCTAACCCTTAATGTATTTCTGCTATACAAGCAACGGAGGTGATTATTTGAACATGAGCGGCGCTGAGATCGTGATTGAGGATGGCGATAGGGTGTTTATAGTTAAGCCACTTTCAGGAGTGGGTGAGGCTATATCAAGTGCAAGTAAGGAAGTCAGGATTGTTCTAAATGCTATTAAGAAGTTCATTAACGGCGACTTCCTAGCACATGGTGAAGATAGGAAAGTTATTGGTAATGGGAATGGAGGTGAAAGAAAGCACAATGGCAACGGTGTTGCCGCGCATTCGCGTGCTTTATCACCATGGCTTATTAACTGGCTTATTGAGGTAACAAGCTGCAGGGAAGGCTGTATTCATAGTATGTTCTTAAAGCTTAGCGCTAATTATAGACGTTGAAGTACTTTTAAAAGTACTACTAGCACAGCAATCACCATAGCTATAGCAATTAACTGTACTAGGCTCTTTTCTACATTCATTGGAGTTGTGGGCGCTGTTGCCATCTGCGTAACGCTTGCTGTTGTTATCGTAACAGTTCTGGTCACTGTTATAGTTAGGGTTCGCGGCAAGCATTGATATGTAGCTTCTATAGCTGTGTTTAAGGGTGACGAAGATTGGTATGTCCATATAATTAAGGTTGCATACATTGCTAGAAGTATGGAGAGCTTTGCAGAGTTCATCAATTTACTGACCGTATCTTGGGATGCCTGCACAAATTCTAGTAGAAGGGGTGCATCTATAGGTATAAATTCTTTTAGGATATGTAACCAGCAATCTATAGTTCTATTCAATGCAATAATCGCAGCTTCGGGTTCTTGCGTAAACATCGATAGTAACATTTGGTGCATATAGCTTATGGTGCTAATGCTTAGCGCAATTTTTGCAACATCATCTCTTGTTTCAGATGCTAGTGCTAACCTTATTTGGGCTTCTGTCATATAATTCTGTGGCATCTGGATGGAGGAGGAGAATGCTAGAATATAGCTGTAGATGTTATAGGCAAGAGCATACACAGATTCGGCTAATTCATGTATGCTGTTCGCCGATATGTTTCCTGCGGTTGTAGGCAACTTTAGCTTTGTTATGTTGAGCCAAAGCTTTGCAGTGTTTAGACGTGCCGATGCGATTGCCAAGTACTGTGTAGCAACATCTAAATAACTTGTTGAGGTACTTCTATTGGCATAGATAAGACCTTCATATGCTCTATCCACAGCGTTTATGAGTATGGAAAGCCTTGGCAAATCAACGTGATCTCTGCTAATATTTGCTAGCTCTTGCAAGAGGTTCTGAATCTCTGTAGTTATCTTACTCGCTTCTGCATTAATGTAGCTAGAGTTTAGCACTGCGTTTAAGAGGTGGTACCTCCAATAAGCATATATTAGTGCATTGAAGTATGTTGATGTGGCGCTATAATATTGACTTTCTTTCTCAAGTGTTTCACTTTGCTTTATCAGCGAATCTATGCTCTGATCAATACTGTTCAAAACACTAACAAGTGTCGCTGTTCTTGCATATCGTGGTAACCTGTTTTCAAGTTCTTTGCTGGAATTAAGCAACTGTGATATGTGTGTCTTCATGAACTCTATGCTCTCGTTAAACCAAGGCATTAAAGCTGAATAAATTCTTTGCATTACTCTTTCATTGTATGAGCCGCTAAGAGAGAATTTGCCATCAGTAAATATGTTAAGAGCTTCAAAAACGTTAGCAATGCTCTTCACCAAGATACCGTGTCTAGCTCCGTACTCAGTAAGATTAATAGTTTCGGGCACGGTACGATAAACTATGACAGGCCCCATTCTTTGTGCAACAACCTTGTACACAACATCAATGTCTTGACCGTATGGAACTAGAAAAACCTTTGCTCCACGTTCAAGTGCTGCCTGTAACTTGTAGTAGACGCCACCAACAGGTCCTATACTCCCATCAGGCATTATCATGCCGGTCATCACAACGCTTTCATTTATTGGAAGCCTCAGAAGTGCAGCAGCGAAAGCCACTGCTGTTGCTCCACTAGCGCTAGGACCTCCAACTATTGGTGAATCAGCTCTTATAGATGCAAAGTAATCGCAGGACCAGAAGCTTACATTAGCCACTGTACTTGCAATTATTGCTGCAACCCTTGTTGATGCCTGGAGATCCACTTCAGATAAAGGATAGGTTTCGACATATACTCTACCAGAGCCTGGACATACAACCCTAATGTAGAGATCTGAAGAAACTCCAACGTAAGAGCCATTGCTGAGCTGCGATACTGCAACAATTATAAGGTGTCTACTTTCATCAAGGTATGCATAAGGCAAAGCATATGAAGTGTATCTAGGTAAGTATTGCACAAGCAGCAATAATGAAATAATTAAAATAGTTAGTCTCGTTAAAGTACTATACCGCATACTGAGCCCACCATTTTAAACAGGACAATGGCTTGTATAGCTCGTGAATACAATCAATGTGAAAGTTAATATGTTTTGTTGCAGGCTAATCTCCTAAGAACTTTATTACCTTATCTATCTGGTCATTAACATTCTTTATTAGGACCCTAAGGTAATATGAAGGCATTGAGTTAGAGAACTCTCTTAGCATCTTCGCACTTTGTAGTAATAGCCTTAGTGCTTGTGCTAGGTTGGGCTGTAGTTTTGAAAGGTTTTCCTCAATCTCTTCATGCTTTGGTTTCTGTGAGGATGCTGTAGTTGGTTTCTCTAGTATTCTTCTAAGAAGCTGGATAACTTTGTCGAGCTTCAACATCATGAATGCATACTCATCATAAAGTTCCCTAAGTCTTCGCTCTGCAATGTTATAGAATGATTCAACAAGCTCTTCCCTAACTGCAAGTAGCACATTATAGCTTGCCTCTATCTCTTCTCTACTCAACTGTACACTCCTCTTCTTTATCTTTGCTAAAGCTTCTTTTAAAACCTTCATATAGTTCACTCATGTGGCGTATATAGCATAAAAGATTTTAAATAGCTTCTGTATACAACTACAGAACAAGTGTATGCAGTGTGTGTGATCCTGTTATGGCATTAAAGAGTAGAGATAGAGACAAAGTTCTTAGATCGTTGGCGCGTTGGCTTGCAGGTCTCGAACCTCTTTTCGGTTCAAACCATTATTTTGAGAGGTACTCAACAGCTAAGAAAGCTATTGAGAAGCTTGCACCATATAGGGGCCTTCTTGTATGCCCTTTCTGTAAAAAGAGATTTTTGCGTGCCTCAGCATTCGTAACTCACTTAATAAAGGTTCATGCAGAAGAACTTACAGCGCTCATAGATAGTGAAGATTGAAGAACTGGGTAAGCTTCACAGATTTAACATGGTAAGCAAGATGGTGCTGAAAACGCTTTTTCCCTCTTCAAAGATTGTAATTGAGAGAAGTTATGCTGGTAAAGTGTTTCTGAGCAAAGAAGTCGAGAACCTGAAGAGCTCTATAATACCTCTCGAAGCTGTATCTGCTTTGGAAAAGCTTAGACTCGGGGACCTCAAAGACTTTGCAGAAATGTATATAGAAACTTTATTATGTACAGAAATAACCTCTTTATGTAAGGAGCACGGACCAAGGATAAAGTACAGCATTGCGAAGTCTAATGATGGTGTAGAAGTCTATTCAGAGTGTTTTGATCCTGAGCTTCTCTTCTACGTGCTTTTAGGAGATATTGCAGATCTACTGCATGTAATTGTAGGTTATAGAGACAATGTAAGGTTTAAACAGGTTACAATTCAAAAAGAGCTTGTCTCTGACGAATTCATTAGCAGCATTAAGGCTAAAGTATTAGGCAAAGTCATTGGAGTGAATGAGGCTGCAACGTTTAACGAAATTTCGCTGAGAAAGCTTATTGAGATTTTAAGCAGTAATCCTACATTTACTGAAATAATTTTCGAGATTCCCTGCATATCCGCCAACGTTACTGAGCATATAGCTAAAACTGTGGAAGTTCTTGAAATGAATGGTAAGCGTGTGTACCTAGTTCTATCCCAGCCATCGAGAATGAACGAACGGTACTGCAAGATTTCGTATAAGGACCTGCTTATGGGGTATGTCAAGCTGTTAGAAGAGCTAGGTACAGGCAAAAGCGGAAGAGTTGTCATATGCTATAGTGAACCGCTATATGTTGGAGTAATAATCAACAGGTCTCTGTATTTGCGAGCTAATACACCAGTTTTTAAGGAGGATACAAAGCTTACACCCGTGACCGACACTAATTATGTTAACGATTACACATCACTAATACTCAAACATTGCCTCTGCTCTAATAACCTGGTTAAGGAGGATCTTAAAGACATTTATATCAATTCTTCATTTTCACAAATACTCTAAGTCTTGATGCGTACATTATGTGCATCAACGCATCGCGAGGCACTCTTTTTGGTGCTACTATAACAATCCTATCGTCATCCACTTCAACTTCGTACGCTTTTATATCGCGCATATCTAAATACTCCTTCACATCATTGTACTCTATCCTTTCTCTAGCTTTCGCGTTTCCGCAAGGACCCCACTTACACATATTGCAGAACTCGTTATGAGCATCTATATTAGCTGCGCAAGCTGCTGGATAAACTTTTAACCCTATATCCTCAGCCTTCTTAGCAATCATCTTCTTCAATTCATTCTCTCTAATTGTTATCTGATCTTTTAGGCTTGTAGGCATTTTTGGCAGTCTTGAAGCGATAGCTTGTATATCAATACCCTTTGCTGCTAACCTTGTTAAAATACCCTTTGTCACCCTCAGGGAGCCTAGAACAACGCCCTTTATGCCATGCTCAGACGCTAGCTCTAGAATTTTGTCTGCCTCTTTATCAGTTATACCGGGTATTATAGGCCTCATGAAAAGCACTACATTAAGACCATGTTTCACAGCAATTTCTGCTCCTTCAAAACGTTTAAGAGGTTCTGGTGCGTTAGGCTCCAATAATCTGCTCATCGACAACGTAACCACTGTTATCAGAACACTCAAACCTGGCTCACTAGCTTTCAGCTTCTTGGCAAGCTCGGGATCAATGAAACTCTTTGTTGACACCTGACTTGGAAGAGCTAGCCATCTGTAGACCTCTGCTATATAGGATACGGCAAGGTCTTTCGTAACTGGGTGAAAAGGTTCGGTCACAGCACCGTAGGCCGCAAGAGTCTTTCTAGGTAAGACATAGGGGT
>JAPWUB010000025.1 GCA_028275745.1 Desulfurococcales archaeon
ACAGTTTTTCATACAGTTAAGCAACAACTTCTAGATGTTTTTAAGTACCATTTTTCGAGGTATATTGAGGAGAAGGGGGCAAGGGTTTTTCAAGCATATTTTGCTGAACTTAATAACGCCCCTGCCTATATACTGAAAAGACTATTCTTGGCTGATGTATCCATGGAGAGGCCTAGTGAAGGTGAGGAAATGCATTGAGGAAAGCTGCTATACTGCTTAGTGGTGGCAAAGATAGCGTATTTGCTCTTCATATATCCCTTCTACAGGGGTTTGATATTGCTGCAATAGTAACGTTTAAGCCTAGGTTAGCCTATCCCTGGTTTATACATGCACCATTTGTTGAATACACGTATCTTCAACTTAGATTAATGTCGTTAGAGGATAAGCATAGGATGCTTGAGATAAGGTCAGAGGATAAAGAAGGAGAGAGAAAAGAAATATTAAAGCACCTAGAGAATCTCTACAGCACCATAGGATTTGACTACCTTATTGCAGGCGTCATTGCAAGCGATGCCCAGAGAACATTACTACTTGAGGCATGTGATAGACTAGGAACAAAGCTTTACACGCCTTTTTGGGGCAAAGACCCTGCAAAACACCTACTAGATGTTGTACGCGCTAACATAGAGTTTATTATCACATCTGTGAACGCATGGGGACTACATGTCAACTATCTTGGTAAGATCGTAGATTTAGAGTTGGCACTGAATATAATTGAGCTCTCAAAGAGGTACGGATTTAACCCATCTTTTGAAGGAGGGGAGGCAGAGACTTTTGTTATATACACACCTTTATTTGGTTCTAAGAGGCTATGCATTAAGTTTGAAAAGCATATAGAAAATGAATATACAGGATTTATTGCACCGAAATCTGTACACATATGCTGAAAACAAGAAGCTTATAACAGCAAAATTAGTATTAACGTGTTTCAGGTTCTTGCTCAACAACTATAGCAAACTGAAAGAGCGTGTCAAAGTATCTTCGAAGCATAGCTATATGGGGTTTATAAAGAGTTAGCCTTGCATCTGATAATGTAATGCCAAGAATTTTAGCGATAACCTTTACCGCTATAGGATCATCAATAATACCAATTCCTTCCCCTATGTCAGGTCTCAAGATAACTATTATTGGAAGCTCTAATCTTTCTGCCTCTTCTTCATTTAAATACCTTCTTAACGCCTCTAGTTCACTCCTCCTAAATATGTGTACTGAGCCATCACGAAGCTTCACATGTGGAACATCCATATTTAATAATTTTTTTAATGGTTGACGTTGGATAGGAAGGTGTTTATTAACTATTTTTAATTCAAAGTTCAGTAGATCTTCTATAGATTTTTCAATTCTATCACCATAAATACTACTTGCCACTTTTTAGTCAGCCTCAAACAAAATGATTTGAGTGCTACAATTTTGTCTCTATACTATAGATGAAACAGAACAATAAAACTTATTAGCTTTAACCTTAATTTGAGACTTAACTTAGATAATAAAGAGTTGAAGGTTTTAGAACATGTCGGCAACTGAAATAACCATTGAAAAAAGCAGGAGAAGAAAGAGAAAGCTTGTTATCGAAGGAAACGTAGTCAAATTTGTAAAGAAGTTAGAGCATTCCTTTGAGTTACCACCTGAAATAGCTGAGTGGGCTAAAGCTCACGAGGAGTTACTTGATTGGCTCGTATTCGACTCTCCTGCATCAACATCGCTAAGACATCCACACAGTATAAGGACATTAATATATCTTCTCTACGCAAGAGCTAACAACATACCAGTAACTCAAATGGCTAAGATTATCGGAATTGCACATGAACAGCTATACAGGCTCGAACGCTTACTTAGTAGAACAGGGGTAAAGGACGTTGTATATAAAATGCTAAGAGCTCAACAATCATCTGAAAGAGAGGGGCAACCATCCTGAAAACTAACATAACAAGGCAAGC
Source organism: Desulfurococcales archaeon (assembly GCA_028275745.1). Lineage (GTDB taxonomy): Archaea > Thermoproteota > Thermoprotei_A > Sulfolobales > Ignisphaeraceae > Ignisphaera. Next base: position 1,938 of record JAPWUB010000025.1, read on the forward strand.
TTCTATAAATAGTATCATCGTATAGTTAATGTAAGACATGTTTTATTTTGCTTGCAGTGGTGCATATTCAATGTGCAAGATTTATCATGAGACTCTACAGTTATCAACAAAGCATCGATTTGAGCTCATTGACATAACATCATTTGTCGAAGAAGCTGTTGCCCGAAGCAGAATTAAGAATGGTGTTTGCATAGTTTTTGCTCCCCACGCTACAGCAGCAATTATAGCTAATGAGAGGGAACCTGGACTTATGCAAGATATAATAACATTTATTAAAGAACTTGTTCAGCCCGAAAGAAACTGGAGGCACAATACAATAGACGATAATGCACATGCACACATAGGGTCAGCTATAATTGGCTCTGAGAGAGTGTTTCCGGTAATTAATGGAAAGCTCGTGCGAGGCACGTGGCAAAACATATTCCTTGTTGAAATGGATGGTCCTAGGAGTCTTAGAAACGTTGTTGTCATGGTTATAGGCGAGTAAAACAAGAAACTCTGTACAGTATTTTTATGTAAACTTTTGAGGGAGACAAAAAAGATATACTTGGGGACTCCAAATATGGTTAAGGCTATCGTACTAATAAATACCGATATAGGCATGGAAGAAGAAATAACAAAATCTCTCGCTGAGATACCTGAAGTTAAGGAGGTTTACATGGTTTATGGGATTTACGATATAGTTGCAGTTATTGAGGCAGAAAACTTTGATAAGCTAAGGAATGTAGTGCTTTCAAAGATCAGAAAACTGCCTCATATCAAAGCTTCTACGACTCTCATAGTGGTAGAGAAGTGATATCCGAGGATATCCGACTGCAACAAATGTTAAGTGCCATTGATTTATCATACCCATTTCAATGATTTTAAAATTAAGCTTTTTTATTTTTCAGAGTAATTAAATTTTAGTTGAGCTCAGCTTAAGTGAAAGGTGATGAGTTCCCTTACTTACAGTAAGTTGGTTGAAACATTGACTAAGCTTCATAAATGCTACAGGGCTCAGGGAGCACTTACCTCAGACGTTATTTCGACCATTGATTTCCATTCAAAGCCATATGCATCTCTTGCTCTTTCATCAATGCTCTGGATGATAGATCTTTTAAAAAGAGGGGCTTTAAGCTATAGTGATTTAATCTATATGCAAAGGAAGGTTGCAATGTTTTTAACTAAAGCTAGCAAAGAAGAAATGGAATTCTTAAAAAGGTTAATTGATTTAATACCCACGAGATTCGGTCTTGATATAACCATAGCTTCGCGAAGATGCTTAATAGAGCAACAAATGCTTGCAGATACAATCAAGCTTCTTAACATGCTTAATGACGTGCTTACAGCAGTATCGTCAAGCACGCCGAATGTGTTTGAGGATCGTAGAAGGTCAAAGATTCCTTGCCTCAATATCGAGGATTTCCTACCATCAACGAATGCTATTGCTAAAACATTGATTAGAATGGTGCTAGACACGCTCAAGACCAGCAAGAATCTTTATGCCAATCCTTACTTTATTCACGTTTTATCTGTTATTGAGGATAAGATGAAGAATGACATAAAGATACATGATATTGTCGCCTTAGCTCTTATACTCATTACAGTGTTAAGATCTGCCAAATCAACACAGGTTTGCGTTGAGCCTGGAATAGATGCTGAGACGCTGTGTAGAAAGATTTACAATGACTTGACTTACGTCGGTGCAGACCCAGCATCATCAGATATTTACTCCTTGTATCAGGAACTGTCATCTAGAAATGTCATAAACAGGTGAGGAATGCTTTTGGGTGAGGAATCTAAATGAGTGGAGACTGGAAAAACAAGTTCTTGTTCATAGCTCATAGAGGAGCCTCAATGTATGCACCTGAAAATACTATAGCGTCGTTTAGAAAAGCGCTTGAAATGAATGCTGATGCAATAGAATTTGATGTTAGGAGATCGCGTGACGGGATACCTGTAGTAATACATGATGAGGATCTAAAGAGAGTGGCTAATGACAGTAGAAAAGTTGCTGAGTTAACTGTTGAAGAGTTGAAGAAGGTGAAGGTTTTTGGTAAAGAGGCTATTCCCACACTAGAGGAGGTTCTTCAAGAGTTAGATGGAAAAACTGTGCTATTCATAGAGGTGAAAGACGAGGACATTGAAGAAGCTGTAGTTAATCTAGTTAAACAGTACAACGTTATAGACAACAGCATTATAATATCCTTCAATTCTAACATACTCAAAAAAATAAAGGAACTTAATAACAAAATAGAAGTTGGGGTATTGACTGCTAGACCCCCAGTTACAATTTACATAGATCATGCACTAAAACTTAAAGCTATGGCTGTACTCCCCATGCATAGCTTTGTTACACCACAAGTGATTAAAGAGGCGCATGCAAAGAAATTGAGGGTGTATACCTGGACAATAAACGATGTCTCCCAAGCACTCAAATTCATAGGTTATGGCGTTGATGGTATTGCAACAGATGATCCTACACTGAAAATTAATGTTCAGAAACAAACAACACTTATGAGGTTCATTAAGTAGATGATGAAACTCCACCCCTAGATGATTGATGATTGAAATTCCTTTAGCTGACAAAACATTGTGATGTTACATCACCTTGAATTCCAGTTCATAATTTTCAAACACAATATCAACCGTTTTGTTTAGAATCTTTGCTAAAAGCTCTGGTACTACACTCTTGAGCAAATATAGCATATAATCAACAGATGATACAGGTATTAGAAGTCCTGTAGAAGATTCCCCTCCAAAAATATATACCTCTATATCTTTAGCTACTCTTGCAATGAATGAAAGGTTTACTGTTTTTGATGCTTCAGGACCAAACTCTATCATTATAGCCAAGGGCTCTAAATCATCGAATACACTTTTATAGAGAAATGATGTGTACACCTTTACATCATCAACATTTGCAATAAGATATATAACGTTATGTCCAAGGGTTCGCGCTTCCTCAACAGCTGTAAATAGAAGCCTTGAATCAATAAACCCCTTCAGCTTCTCTGCAAAGTCTTCAGGTCGCATGACTACGCTGTACCCGTAATCAGATTTCTTTTAACAAAAGCTATTAATTCTGAACTCCTTTCAGAAAATGTAAAGCGTTAGAACTTAAAAAATGTTTACTCTTTACAAGGTAATGATAAGCATGTTGCATGACAACATAATCGAATATCTTGAAAGGCTTGCCTTACTTAAGTTTAGTGATGAGGAGAGAGAGAAACTTAGGAAAGAGGTTGAGAAGATCATAGAGCTGTTTAATGCTTTATTAAAAGTTGAGGGGCTTGATAATGTAGAGCCCTTGTATCACGTAATAGAGTTGGAGCTTCCACTAAGAGATGACGAGCCTTTGCATCATCTCGATATGGAGCATGAGATGCTTAAAGATAATGCAATTCTTGAAAATGGTTATGTAAAGGCGCCCAAAACTGTGGGATGAGCATCGTGGGTGGAATATCACTTAACACACCAGTTTATAGGCTTGTAGAGGAGTTCCGTACTGATCCATCAAAGATATTCAATTATCTGGATATGATCTATAAAAATATTGATAGAGTTGAATCAAAGGTAAAGGCATTCATAACTATAGTGCCTCAGGAAACTTTGTATAGCTATGTTGAAGCACTGCTGAAGGAGCAAAAAGAACGCATTAGTTCAATGAGGTTGCTTGGGGTGCCAATAGCTGTAAAGGACAACATATCAACGAAAGGAATTAGAACTACATGTGCCTCACGAATGCTTGAGAGCTATATTCCTCCATATAATGCCACAGTAATTGAGAGAATTATACGTGAGGGTGGTCTAATAATAGGTAAGACAAATATGGATGAGTTTGCCATGGGTTCCACTACTGAGACTAGCGCTTTCTTCCCTACAAGGAATCCATGGGACTTATCAAGAGTTCCCGGGGGTTCTTCAGGCGGTAGTGCTGCAGCATTGGTAGCTGGTGAAGCACCTTTAGCGCTAGGATCTGATACTGGTGGATCGATACGTAATCCCGCAGCTTTCTGCGGTATTTATGGGTTGAAACCTACTTATGGTTTAGTGAGCAGGTATGGTTTAATAGCTTATGCGAGTAGCATGGACCAAATAGGACCTATGGCCCGAAACACTATAGACCTTGCACTTATGCTCTCTGTTATAGCAGGTCACGATCCTCATGACTCCACCTCTCTTCCCGCACCACCAAAAGACTACGTTATGGCGCTCAAGGAGCTTGACTCAAAGGAGCCAAAGCTTAAAATAGGCATAATTAAGGAGCTTTTTGAAGTTGCTGAAGAAGAGGTTAGAAAGGTTGCACTCAAGGCTGTGGATATGTTATGCTCATACCATGAGTGCACAACGATATCCCTGCCCTATAGAACTGAAGTTGTCGCAGCGTACTATATAATAGCAATGGCTGAGGCAAGCTCTAACCTTGCAAGATTTGATGGTGTAAGGTATGGATTGAAGGTAAGTTTTGAGAATAGAGGTTGGAGAGATGTGTATACTGAGGTCAGAACTAAGGGGTTTGGATATGAAGTGAAGAAAAGGATTGCTCTAGGAACTTATGTTCTGAGTGTGGGTTACCGAGACATGTACTACATCAGAGCTTTGAAGTTTAGAAGAATACTCAAAGAGACCTTTGATTCGATATTCAAAAATGTTGACGCTGTAATAAGCCCAACAATGCCTATACTCCCACCCAGACTAGGTGAATTTGCTAAAGATCCAATCAAGATGTACATGGCAGACATAAACACAGTTATTGCCAATCTAATAGGCGCTCCAGCAATAAGTATCCCAGTAGGATTCTACAACAATTTACCTATAGCTGTACAGTTAATGTCAAAACCTCTAACAGAAGACATACTCCTATACCTATCACTACAGCTTGAGAGAAGAACAGGATTAAAGGATCTTATAGCTGAGGTGCCTTAGCTATGACTGCTAAGGAATTAAAGGTGATTATAGGGCTAGAGGTACACGTTCAACTAACAAGCTTGAAAACAAAGCTCTTCTGCCCAACACCAGCAAATTACCGAGAAAGCCCGCCAAATACACATGTATGCCCTGTATGCCTTGGTCTACCAGGTGTATTACCAGTTGTTAACAGGAAGGCTGTTGAATATGCAATTGCTGTTGCAAAGGCATTAAATTGTGAAATTAGTGACAAGCTCATATTTGTACGTAAGCACTACTTCTATCCTGACCTTCCAAAGAACTATCAAATATCTCAATACATTGGTCCAGGCTTCACATCAATAGCTAAGAATGGCTACGTAACCATATATGTGCAAGGCAAGAAAAAGATTGTTAGAATTAGAAGAATAAACATTGAAGAAGATCCCGGTAGAATAATCTATATAGGCTCTATTGAGACCAGCCCCTATAGCCTTATAGATTATAATAGATCTGGTGTAGCATTACTCGAAATTGTTACAGAGCCTGATATGGAGAACCCAAAAGAAGCTAGAGCATTTGTCGAAAAGCTCATAGCAATACTAGAGTACTTAGGGGTCACAAATCCAGAACTTGAAGGTGCATTTAGAGTCGATGCAAATATATCTTTTGAAGGTTATGGCAGGGTTGAGATAAAGAATATTGGATCTGTGAAAGACGTTGAAAGAGCGTTGACATATGAGATTGTCAGGCAAAGAAGAATTATTGAACAGGGAGGAAAAATTGAGAGAGAAACAAGGCACTGGGATCCAGAGAAGGGAATTACAGTACCTTTAAGGGTTAAGGAGGTTGAAGAGGACTATAGATATTTCCCTGACCCCGATCTTCCACCTCTAAGAATGAGCAGAGAATTCATAGAGAAAATAATCAAATCTATGCCTGAACTACCAGATGAAAGAATAGAAAGATTTATGAAACAGTACAATCTTGATGAATATAGAGCAACAGTACTTGTATTAATAAAATGGTTAGCAGACTTCTTTGAAGAAACAGCAAAAATGTATAATGATTACAAAAAGCTTGCTGATCTATTAATAACAGACTTTCTACGCTGGGTACACGAATACAATCTGTCTCCATCAGCAATTAAAGCGACCCCTACACACATAGCAAAGCTCCTAAGCCTCTGGGATAAGGGTATACTCACTTCCAAGATGGTTAAGGAACTTTTACCTAGAATTGTATTAGAAGGGCTAGATATAGAGAAATATGTGGAGACCACAGGCTATGTAAGGATTACTGATAGAAGCTACTTACATAAGATTGTAGAGGAGGTAATGAACGAGAATCCGAAAGCTGTAAAGGACGCTTTATCAAATCCAAAAGCAATTAATTACATAGTTGGCTTGGTAATGAAAAAGACAAATGGTAAAGCTGATCCTCAAATAGTTAAAAATATCATTGAAGAAATGCTGAACAAGCTACGTGAGGGATCATAGCGTGGGTTTCTCATCAATTACTCAGTCCTTAAAACCTTAATCATCTCCCACTAAATATCATGTTGAATTACTTTAAGCCTTATAAGCTTTGCCTTTAGCAAATTTAAAATCATTAATGCATCTTCAAGACTGTGCCTCAATTCATCGTTGTCTACGTTTGCGTATTGGAGAATCATTTCATTAAAGTGCTTACCTAATTCACATTCATCGAGCTGACTAGCAATAGTGATATAGCTTATTTCTCCTGCAATACCCTGTCTATTATTCAAAAATTTATTAAATCGTTGCAGCTGTTGAAAGTTAATACATCTTCTACGCCTTTTACACCCCTTAGAACTATACCAATAATAATGTTGTTAACTTTATCAATAACAATTACCCTACTTTCCTTTTTTAACCGCATTCTTTAAAGCCTCCTCAAATTTTATTGAGAACTGCTCCACTAATGTTCTGATTTCATTTACCACCTCTTCTAATACCTCTACAGGGCTCCGAGACCCATCAGTTAAGATTACAACCTCAGGGTAGGAAACTATTGGGTGTTCAATAATGTAAGCTGAGAAGGTGACTCCAGGCTTCTTAAGCGCTAACTTAGTTATTAAGTTAGGCAATGAATGCTTGTCCTCGTCGTAAATCACAAATCTTAGTTCCTTGTCAGTAAGCTTCTTTAGCTCAATGCGGATGGACATGGCTTTGCGAACACCTCATAAATTATACTTAATTTAACTTTTAATCCCAAATAAAAGTTATTGTGTAGTTGTGTCAATTAGATCTTGCCTTGAAAACGCTTCTTCGCTTAATTCCTCAATACAGTCTAGAGCTTTCTGCCATGGTACAGCAAGTTCGCCTTCTTCGTTTAGTGCACCACATAACTGTAACTTTTCAAAAATTTCTTGAACGCTAATATTAAACAATGCTATTGCAGCTACAATTACATGTTTTAGGCTTTGTGAAACCTTGAGATTTGAAGCTTTTTCAAGTGCATTTGCAACAAGCTCTGCATAAGATTTTAAGGTATCGATATCAATATTAGCATATATTACGTTGTTTTTGACTTCAACCCCTGCTACCCCTTGCCTCTTCAAAACTTCTGCTAAAACATTCAATGGTATTGACCTACGAATCATTTTCGTCAGCTGATCTGCTGAAATACCTCGTTTAGGATTTAATGTGCTTAGCTGAACATACTGCATTATAAAGTTTCTTATTCTAGTGATCGATGTTTCAACAGCAGGCTCTAAACCAATAACTCTAAACACTATTTTATCATGCTTTAGCTCAGCATAAAGCTCTGCCTCCAAGCTTAGCTCCTCATCTAGCTTTTCCAAAAGTTCTACACAAAATGATTTTGAAGGACAGGGATATGTGAAAACTCTCTCAATAAATACTTTTGTCATTGTCTTTTACGCACCTACTTATGTAATATGTACGCATAGTCAGGAGCAATTTTGCGTGACTCAATATTTCCGCAGACCCTGCACCTCAAGACATCTTTAGATCTGTCTCTATATAGAGGAGCTCCACAACGAGAGCAAAACGCCTCAATTACACCTAGTTTGGCATCCTTCATTGTGACTAGGTATGGTATGTAATTGTTGAGTATCTTTACTCTAACTATATCGCCTAATCTAATCACTTCGTAAAGGTTTTGTATCCTAGTATTAGATGCTTGCGAAATGTGTAAAACTCCTCTGAATGTATGCTTAAAGGTTCTATTTGCATCATACCCAATAAACCTTATGATAGCTATCTCATCCCTCATTTGCTCAACCACGCCAATCACAATGTCACCACTTTTTGGCATCTCAATATTTTTCAATGGTTTCACATATACACGTCTATTAATTATATCAAACACAGGCTTACCTACTACAAGAGCTCTGACATCGCCATTCTCGGCATATGTCAATGTCTGGGGGATGAATTCTTCCTCAACACATATTTTATCTCCTGGCGTTACAATACTTTGTATGCTCATTTCAGCTTATCACCCTTTAGCTTTGCTTAATTTTTACTATAGCTACCTTAAATCTGTGAATTCTTCGTCTATGAGTCTCAAAAATTTGTGGTATTGCCATATTATCAATAGTTATAGAAGCTATTATATATTTATCTCCATACTGCTTTAATACGCGTTGTATTACATGAAGCAACTGATCGGAATATTTATGAATAGAATATATGGCGTAAGGTTTTAGATTAAATGCTGATACAAGAAATTCCATATCTATTCCGGGCGAATACACACCAAAAGGCGGATTCATTACTACCGTATCAGCTTTTCTCACACCCAACTCTCTAACATCAGCACAAACAAAGTGTGCATCTCCTTCTATTAACTTTGTCTCTAGATCTATAAAGTTCTTAGCTATATAAATAGCCTCGCAATCTATATCTATGCAGAGTACTTGGGATGCGCCTAAAGCAAGAGCCCCATAGCTTAATATGCCTGTTCCACATCCAAGATCTGCCACAACCTTACCCTCTATGTCACCCGCCATAAAGGCTGACCATAATAACTCACTCGCAATTCTGCTATCACATACATACTGCTCTAGTTCACGTTTAGGTGCAGGAAAGCTTGGTACACGGCTGAGTATTATTTCAAGCTCTTTTCTGCTTTTTATCACCATGGATATATGTACCTGCTTGTATCACCATTTAGAGCCATTAATGCCTCTCCCACAGTTAACACAGGCTTCACATAATCATATAAATCGAAAGCCACATGCGGACACGCAACAATAACTATTGCATCAAAATTTTGAGCACCTATATTGTCGAGTAGCTCCCTATCAATTCTAAGTGCTTTTGAAATCACATATTCTCTTCCGAGATTACGAAGCTTTGCTGTAAGAACTTGAACCAGATGTGGCCTATGCTGACCATAGAAACCGTCTATTATGAGCCATTTTCTTGCATCAAAAGCCTCTCTAACTTTCCACATTCTAACACGAATAAGCCTCTCTACATCTTCGCTAGGGCTCCATACATTGTAAGTGTAAGGATCTATACATAGTACATTAACAGCTCTATTTGATGAGATTGTTTGAAGTGCTTGTGAGAGACAGTGAAACCTTCCCCCAGCAATGACGACAACAGTATCACACTCATCAGTATTTAGCGGTATGCACCCCAAAACAATACCATATCTCGTCACTTTGCAACTCGACAAATCCTCGGCAATATCCTTGACAACATCAATATGCTGTGCTGTGGTGCCTATACAGATTTTTATGGAGGATCTCAGCATACAAACATCATTAAGTATTGCTTTTAATCTATTCCCGTCAATTGCCATATAAGACGCTTTCACGAAAAGTGTAGGCTTCCTAGGTTTGTAGTAGGGGTATTCAATATGACCTACATGAATTATTGCATCTGCTTCTAATTCATATGCAGAATATTCGTCTAGGAGGCAAGCACCATACGATGGATTTTGAGATAGGTACACCTCAACATTGTCTAGCCTCTCCTTTATTGCCTTGATGATCATGGGTGCACAAAGCTGAAGACCTTCAGGTAACTGTAAAAGAACTCTACGAGCACCTATGTTTTTAACAAAATCCACTATTTTATCTATTTCAAAATCGTAATTACGACAAAAACTATCTGAACCCATTTCTTAGCTAGCTTGAGGTGCCTGTTGCTGACTAAGTTTCTTAACCTCAATGAAGCTCTTTATTGGAATCTTTGATGCTGCTCTTCTCAAGGCTTCTTTTAGTAATTCTAGGTGCTGAGCTAATCCCCTAATTTCGATTATTTCATCAAGTGGGTTAACTATTGCTCCTAAGCCGACTGGTTTTCCGAATGCTAGTCTCATACCTTCTTGAAGCCTGTCTGCACCTGCGAAAGCCATCATTTTATGCTCTCTAAGTACTTGGTGTGGATACTTCCTAACTATTAGCAAGAAGTTCTGTTCACCTACCTCAGAACTAAGATACTTGTATGCTGCAACTCTTGCAGCCTCTAATGCATTATGTCTTATCACACCTCTTTCAGCTGCTTTAAGTACGACAACTACCTCGGCATTTAGTTTTGTGTTGCCCATTACAAACTTCGTTATCTTTGGCGGTGGAACGCCATGTATATACTCTTTCCTGGTATATGGAGGTTTTTGTTGATGTGTATAGCATCTAGCTGGCTTAAGAGGCATTTTGCTGTCCCTGCCTACACCTTATTATGTTATTAATCAACCTCCTTATAAATGTTATTAAAAAACCTATTTCTGTTTTCGAAATATCTGCCTTCCTTATCATATGCTTGAATGAACGCGAAAACGCTTCGTATTGCCTTTCATCGCTAGCAACGATCTTTGCAAGTTCATCTATGTACTTCTCTGCTATTCTCAGCATATCCTCTGTAGGTTTATCTATTCTATCAATTAAGGATTCTGACTTCAACTTCTTGTACAGCTCATAAAGAACTATTGCAACAGCGTGGCTTAGATTTAAGGTTGGGTACTCCGGATTTGATGCAATATGCACAAGCACATCACACTTTGCTATTTCATCTCTTGTAAGCCCAGTACTTTCTCTTCCAAAAACAATAGCTATATTGCTATAATTCTTTGCTATTTGAATGAACTTCTCTAGCTCAATTGCTTTCCTAAGCACATCACCGCCCTCAGTGCTAACCACAGCTGAGGTACACGCAGAAAAGCCTACACCTTTTAGTGCTTCATCAAGATCCTCATATATTTTGACTCTACCGCTATACAGATAGTCAAAACCGTTTGCTGCAAATTCCTTAACCTTATCTGACCAAACATCTACTTGAGGCTTTACAAGAGCTAATTCATCTACGTTAAAATTCTTGCAAAGTCTTACAATAAAGCCTAGATTTATCTCACCTTCAATTCCTACTACTACAACCCTAATCATTACTTTACACCTAGGCGACAAGTACCAACACATATAGTTTCATAAAAGAAACTCTCGCAGGAAGTAATATCTATGTCTTCACAGACTTTTTCTAAACCTGCGAAAATAGCTAGCATATCTTGCAATGTCGAAAAGACAAAAACCATGTAACATCCTCTTAAACATACCTGGATTGAATCTTTAAAGAACTTTAACCAAGTACTTACACCCTTCTCTCCACCACTCCATGCAACCTCCAACCAACTTTCATAATCATTTACAGGTAGGTATGGAGGATTAAATAATACTGTTCTTGCCGCTTCGCTTCTTAAGCAAGAGGCTGAATCGCATTGCACAACATCTAGATAGATATCTAGGTTGTTGCTTTTTGCTGAATCTCTTGAACTTAGTACAGCACAGGGAGATATATCTGTTAGGATACCAAAAACATTATAACAACCATTTTTCAGCATCTGCTTGACTAAATAGAGTGAAACAATACCAGAGCCACTACCTATTTCAATAAATGTTATAGGCGTGTTTTTGCATAACTTATAGGCAAGAAAAGAAGCCTCATAAGCTAACATAAAAGAGTCGTGCGAGGGGCTGTAAACCTCTTCATTTATGACGAGGCTAATGTTGTCTACTGTCTTCAGTTCTTCGTTTCTTGCTTTGCAATAGTATATACTAGCTCCTCTAATTCTTTTACTGACAGTTGATAAACTCTTTTCCTCCATAAGGATTGTAATCCCTCTAAAGCATATAGTTGCGGTATGTTTACACATTTTTTTATTGCTTTACCTAAGATTTTTTTCCTGTATGAGAATAAACACCTAATCAGGTGCTCCAATAATTCGGAAAACTTGTCAAATTCTTTCCTACGTTGTAACAATATTATTGCTGAATCAACCTTTGGTCTAGGATAAAACTTGTATGAAGGCACGGTCTTTATGTACTCAATATTAAAATGATGTTGCATAAATACTGTCAACTTTCCATACCTCTTACTGCCCTCCTTTGCTATAAGCCTTTCTGCAACCTCTTTTTGAACCATTACCACAGCTACTTTAGCCATGCTTTTCGCGATTAATACTAGGAGAGTTGATGCAATATGATATGGAAGGTTACCTACTACAACTTCGCAACCTCTGATTGAAGGTAGAACCTCTCTAGCATCACCAATAATCACATCAATGTTTGAAAAAGCCTCTTGCATTTTTTTCAAAATTTTTGCAAACCTAGAATCCACTTCTATTGCTATAATCTCCTTGGCTATATTTAGAGATGCTAAAAATGCTGTTAGGTTTCCCACCCCTGCTCCAATCTCAACAATGCATCTGCTCTCCTTTGCCACGCTACCTACATTATCAGCTATAAATCTCAGCTCGTTTGCATCAACAAGAAAAGACTGGCTTAGCTTCTTTCGTGGTTTTATGCCCTCATCGCTAAGCAGATTCCTTATCACAGCTCTAAGATTTTTTTCAGATAAAAGAGGAATAGTTTCCCACTCTACCAAGGCTCAGTATAACCTACGCGTTCATATAGAACCTTTAAGTAATTTAGAAACCTAAACTCGGGTGAGGGAGGATAAGGCTCTACAAACAAATAGTACTTCTCAAGTCTTTGCAACTCATGAAGAATCCTATCAACAAATAGCTTTACAGGATCAGATATTTTCACCCTCTTCTTTATGTCCTCAAAGCTTGAAAACGGACTCTTCTTTCTCTCTTCAAGTATTAGCATTAGAGTTTTTCTTCCAATACCTGGAAGAAGCTCCAAACTGTGCAACCTAATGTTTATAGCTTCAGCAATATTGAAGAACTCTACAAACACCTTTTCCTTTTCAATAATAATTTGTGGCAATATCTTGGCAAGGTTCTCCTTTGCCACGGTTGTGAGATCCTCATAAGCGAGCCTATCAAAAACCCTTAAGCCTGGTATATCTGGAGCTGGCGATATTGCCACTCTTTCACCTACTACAAGTGCTTGACCTTTTTGCGGCACTATCTCAACTAATGAAAACCATTTGCTTCCTAATCCTTGTGCAATTGGAGAATTTCTATGAAATGAATGCTTATCATAGGGATTGCCGAAAGGACTGTAATCAAGAATCACCGCAAACTCGTCTGGAACTATTTGATGTCTCCTTGGTCTAGGCTTCATTGCGAAGCTAACCTCAAGAAACTGTAGAAAGATGCAAAACTTATCCTTCACTCTTGCACTTGGAGTTCAACAATTCAACTATATTTTTCAGTATCTGTTCATCAGGAATCTTTTCTTCGAAAACTAACAATGTTCTAAGCTCATCAATGGACTGCGGAACTATATTAATAATCATTGCTATAGACGTTTCTTTAAGTCCATACTTCTTTAATTCATTGTACACTTCCTCAGCAGCATCATCACTACATTTTGATACCTTATCAAGGTACTCAATAACTGTTTTAACGAGTTCTGATATTTCGCCGCCAACCTTCTTTGCATACTCTTTTATAAGCTTTCTGGCAATACCATTAGGTATATCATGGTATTCCAGAACCTCGTAAGGAGCCAAAAGATTCACCTCCAACCAAAGAAACTCGCAATTTCTTTCTAACAAAAACTTTACTTTACTTTACCTAGGATTTGTAGCATCAACTTTCTTTGCTCAGCTCTTATCTTGTTTAGTTCTTTAAGTTTTTGAATAATCTCATTAATTCTTTCAGTAACATTAAATGCGGGCTTAATGTGCTCAGGGAATAGGGTTAGTTGCTTTTTCTTTGAGCCTTGCATTACCTCTACAATTATGGCTCTTCCTCTAAATCCTATTATCTTGCCGGTTTTGCCTACATACCTTCTATGAGGCATGCCTTGATGTATTGAGGGGTTTACATCTATGTGCACATAGTCTCCGATTTTGTATGGGATAAGTATACTACTTAGTGGTGGAACTGCTCCTCGCTCTCTCACGCTTTTCCTGAAAATCTTTCTTGTTCTATGTCTTAATCCTTGTGGTGCCTTAACCATCTATCAACCCTGGCTTAAACTTTATTATTCTAGTCTCTGCTGACACTATACATATCTTGCCTTATATTTTATATGCATTCATGAACGTATAGCACATCAAGCATTAAACACTTTAGTTCTGCTCCTAAGGCTTCTGAAAAGCTAGGCGTTGTTCTTCCATTATCTCCTGTAATAAGTTCCTTAACGTAAAGACCCCCATCACACATTATTAGAGCTTCGAATAGGTGGGGAGATATGTAATTTGTTTTTACTTGATGTACCCTTCTATACCTAATCCTATCAGGCTTTCGTGTAAGAATTCTTGTTGGAGTTCTTTGCTTAATAACTGCATTATTGAATTGTTTTTCTATTATAGCCATATCTTGGGGTGATAGCGCCCGGTCGGAGAATATCACTGCTCTGTAAACCTTAAAGGCTTGTGTAGATCCTTTCTTTATTCTAGAAACGATTTCGCGATGCACAGTCATTTTAATGTTGAACTTAATCCATGGAGTATATTGGTTCAATACTTTGTTTAGCTCATGCAAATCTATAGTGTGTGTACTAGGCTTTTTATACTCTATTACCAATGCCCTACCTGTGCCAAGCATCCGGGCATCAGCATCCTCTCTTCCAGCAATATGTAAAGCAATGTCCGATGCTTTCACAAACGTTAGAGAATATCTTACTGCATCCTCAATAGAGAGTTTATACTTTCTTGA
>JAPWUB010000026.1 GCA_028275745.1 Desulfurococcales archaeon
GAGATGTTGAGGTTGTTCGTGGTGATGTGAGGAACTATAGTGTTGTTGAGGAGAGTGTTAGGGGCGTGGATATAGTTATTCACTTAGCTGCGCTGATAGATGTTGCAGAGTCTATGCAGAAACCAGACCTCTACTTCGAGGTAAACGTTGTTGGGACGTACAATGTTGCAAAGGCTTGCAGAGGTATTGATACCCTCATCTTCGCATCCTCAAGCTCTGTCTATGGAGATCCCATAAAGATTCCTATATCAGAGGATCACCCAACACAACCAAGATCAGTCTATGCAGCTACGAAGGTTTCTGGAGAGGCTATTATACAAGCATTCTCCTCTCTCTACGGCTATAGACCTGTAATCCTAAGGATATTCAATGCATATGGACCTAAGCAAAGCAATGCATACTCAGGGGTAGTCATAGAGTTTATTAGGAGGGTTCTAAGAGGAGAGCCACCAATTATCTACGGAGATGGTACGCAAACAAGGGACTTCATATACGTTACAGACGTTGTCGAAGCCATTGCTAGGGCTATGACTAGCAAGAAAGCTTGTGGTGTAATCAACATTGGTAATGGGAGAGCAACAACAGTAAATGAGCTTGCAAAGCTGGTCCTTAAGATTCTTGGAAGAGAGGATCTCAAACCAGTTTACGCACCTCCTAGACCAGGAGACGTAAAGCACTCAGTAGCTGACATAACCAAAGCTAAGCAACTGCTTGGCTTCGAGCCTAGGGTGGGCCTCGAAGAAGGGGTAAAGAGGGTTATTCAAGCAATACTGAAGCAAGGCATTGGCGTGTCAATGTGAGTTAATAGCGTAGCTATTGGTATAAACCTCAAACTGATTCTTATAGTAGATAAGTTTTTTAAACCTCTCCATAACACCTTAGTTTTTCCAGGGGTACATGTATGGGCATTAGTAAACATCTTATTGTATCATTAATTATAGTAGCCTTAATTGTAGCACCCTCACTCACTGCTTTAATGAGCGGCAATGTTGTTGCAAAAGCCTCCTCAGAACCAATGCCACTACTATTCATTGGCTCTGGCGATGAAGGGGTTAGGGCATACACAATCATTTTAAGGAAGGGAGCTTCACAGAACATTGCCAATGAAATACGTGATGCGGCAAAGACCTTGCTAACTTTAGTTTCTGGCAAGGGTGCTAAGGGTATTGGAGCTAGTGTTTCTAGGGTTGTGAATACAAAGGATGGTAGGTACATGCTTAGGGTTGTTGGAGACTCGAAGGTAGTTAAGGCTATAGCTGCGAAGTACTCTAGGTATATAGAGGCTGTAATCGCTTTACCAAAGCCTCAAATAATAGATGGTAGGACCGATGAGCTCTTAGGAGTGAATGAAAGTGTGCCAACACCAACAAACTTCATTATTAGAGAGCTCATAGGAGTTACAAATGTTGAGCAGGTTTACGGCTTTAACGGTAGCGGCATAACAATTGCCATTGTTGACACAGGTGTTGACTATGGCCACCCAGACATTGCTCCAGCTCTCAGGTACTGGGAGGGAACATACTGGGATGCATACGGTAACCAGGTCTATGTGAGAGAGCCACTAGTTCTTGACGCTGACGAATCACAGGTTGTGCTACTACAAACAGTGTACAGGTATAATGCTACGCATATCAAGGTTGGGGATAGGGCCTATACAACATACACACCATGGCCTAGTACCCTAGCACCATCATGCTACTACTACAAGGTTCCACCAGATGTTATGCAGCAAGCTAAGGAGTTTAGGTTTGGACTTACGGATGCGTCCCACCCAGTGCTTGGAGAGCTAATCCTAGGAGTACTGATGTATAGATCTGCTAACTCAAGCATATTCGACTACGCAATAATTGATCTGAACAACAACTGTGACTTCAGCGATGACCCCATACTAAGCTACTGGGGCAACAGGATAATTGCAGGTGATTACAATGGTGATGGCATTCCAGATATATCCCTTGGCGTTGCAGGTGGCTTCTTCTACGACTGGTTCTGGAACTTTGGCTACCCAGCAAGGATATACCCAGGATGGGATCAGCAAGGCAATTACCTAAGCATATTCTACGACTTCAACGGTCACGGAACATCATGTGCGTCTGCAGCTGCTGGTAGAGGAAACCTAGTAGTTAACATACCTGGTTTCGGTCCACAGAGGCTAACTGGTATGGCTCCAGGAGCAATGGTTGTTGGTGTAAAGGCTCTGTGGGCAGGGAATGTAGAGGCTGGTATGCTATGGGCAGCAGGATTCGACATAGATCCACAGACAGGACAATGGTTCTACACAGGCAGCAAGAGAGCAGACATCATAAGCAATAGCTGGGGAGTTTCAGGCTTTACCTACGATATATCCGGCTTTGGCGTAGACTACATATCGATGATTGAAAACGCTCTTACAACTCCAGGATTCCTAGACCCCAACTACCCAGGCATAGTAATTGTTCATGCTGGTGGTAATGGAGGACCAGGATTCGGAACAATAACAGCTCCTGGAGCAGCACCAGGAGTGATAACAGTTGGCGCATCAACATCGCTACACCCACTCTACGGATATGCAAAGACTTCTACAAGCTATGCATACCTATACATGACGGCTGGTGGGTGGTCAGCTGATGAGATTGCTACATGGGCTCTTAGAGGACCTACACCTCTAGGCTATGTAAAGCCAGACGTTGTTAATGTTGGTATGTTTGGCTATACAGCTGCTGTTGTACCAGGATATAGTACTATGTTTAGTGGAACAAGCTATGCAACACCATTAACAGCTGGTGTAGTTGCATTAGTTCTGCAAGCACTTGGAAAAGATGCTGACCCCTCACTAGTCAAAGCCATACTACAATCATCTGCAGCTCCACTAGGGTATGAGGGTGTGTCACAAGGATTTGGAAGAGTAGATGCATTCAGAGCAGTTTCACTAGCACTACTCCTCAAGAATCAGACCTCTGTTAAGGATGAGCTGCTGGTATACACAAACTCCCTATGGAGATCATACGTAGAGAAGTATGGTGAGACCTGGCAATGGTACTGGTGTGATTACATAAAGTTCGTATTCCTATACTACGGCAACACCATAACTCCAACAACATGTGGTGTTCCGCAGAACATGGTTTCGAGGATAGATGGAGCAGTATTCTTTGGCGATGTTGGTCAGGGAGAGTCTAAGAGCGTAACGCTAACCATTGTAAACCCAACAAATAAGACTGTAGCTGTAACGTTAACACCACTGATGTACAGGATCCTCAAGGTTGTGAACTACACAGTAACACTATCAGTACCAGCAGGATACAGCTACAGCAGAGCAAGGATGTTGCTAGGAGCTTCAGATATTGTGAGTGGTACAAGGTTGCTAGTAGCTGTAGCTTCAATGCCTTACACAAGATTTGACTCTAACGACAACTACAAATTCGATGCCCGTGTTAGGATCTGGATACAACTATGGCTAAACGATACAAATGCTAATGGTGTACCAGATCCGAGTGAAACTGTACTCATTAACTATGGTTACAACTATGCTAACTGGGTTCTAGCAGCAATGTCTTTACCGCTAGAGAAGTTAGGGAACTACAAAGGAATATTGATAACAGTTGATCTTGTAAGAGGGCCTGACACACCATCAACTCGGTCTGTGCCTGCAACGCCAATAAATGTATCGCTGTTGTTTATAGGTGCTGAGCAGGATCCATGGGTATCCGTAAATCCTGGAACTGCAGTGATAGCACCAAAGTCATCAGCGAGCTTTACAGTAACAGTTACTGTACCCACTGACGCTATACCAACAACGTACATAGGCGAGGTACTCATAGTGAACAATGCCACAGGCTATGTGATGCAGGTTCCATACTCATTCAATGTCTATACAGAGGTGGGTACAGAGTTCAAGGTTGTTAGTGGTAGTGTTGGTGGTAGATGGCCAGATCCAGGATCATTAAGAGGCTGTACAGATTGGGGATGGAGGTTTGAGTCTGGTGACTGGAGACTGTACCACATAAAGCCTGCTACAACTAATGCCTTAGCCTTCGAGGTGCAGGCTAAGTGGAGCTATGAGAACACATCACTGATAGGCTTTGCTCTAGGACCTAACGGAATGTTTGCAGGAATCTATTTCGGTGAAGGAGCATCGCAGTTCCTGTACAACGGTAGCGGTATATTCACATGGGTTAACACTGGTGCTCCAGATCAGCCAAACGCTAAGAGGATTGTGTTCTTCCCAGCAGTGAACTACAGAGATGGGCTGTATCCACATAGCAAGCCAGAGACAGGAGTATTCACAATAGTTATTAGGACAGCTCTATACGATGGTAGAGCTGGTTGGGCAGAACCAATAACTGTTGAGGTAAGGACTATAACAGCGAACTACATGATGATGCCGAGGATCTGCTGTGGCGCTGGCTATGGAGTACTACAGTTCGTGTTCCCATATCCAGTAGATGATTTTGCAGCAGCAATTGATAGACCTGCAACACCATACCTAGACCCTGATCAGTTAGGAGTGCCAGGAAGCTATACAATAACTCCAAGCAGTGGTGTAGGTCCATACCCAGAGAACTCGACGTACACATTCATTGTGTATGCAGAGAACTATGGTTCACCAGGGCAGAAGTTCGACATTGTTAGCCTACTAATATTCAACATATCATCGTTACCAGTTGTGAAGAGAGTTGGCGGTGTATACACAACGATCTCAACATCTTATGTCTTCGAGGACTGGACAAGAGTTGTAGCAGGAATGATAGGAGTAGTAACAGAGACAACAACAGTAACAAGAGTTATTCTACAGCCGACAACAATAACTGAGACAGCTACAGTAACCACAACAACAACTCTACCTCCAGTAACAACCACAGTAACCCAGATAACTACAACAACTGAAACTACTACAGTTACAACCACAACACCAGTAACAGTAATTGTGCCCACAACCTACACCAAGACAGCAACAGCCATGGTCTATACACCATCACCAACAACTGTAACAGTACCAGTATATGTTACAGCCTACGTTCCAGTGACATACACCACAACGGTTATGGTGCCAACAACGATTATTGCAACCGTGCCAACAACAATTGTTTCAACAGTTACTTCAATCGTTGCAAGTCCATACACAACTGTTGTTACTAGCCCAACAACAATAACAACAAGTGTACCAATAACAATAACCACAACAGTTCCAACAACAATCGTAAAGACCGAGACTGTAACAACCGAGAGAACAGTTACGAGTATAGCAACATTGAAGGAGACTGTGATCAAGACAACTACAACAACAGAGACTTCAACTACTACGAGCGTATCACCAGTAACAATCACAAGCGTAACAACATCTACTGTTACAGAAACTCAGAAGGTTATCGACATAGCCACAACAGTTGGCGTAGGAGTACTACTGCTAGTACTAGGCTTCGCAATAGGAATGCTACTTGGAAAACCACGAAAGTAAAGTCATACCTCTAACATTTTTAAACCAAAAACATTTTTCTCTTCCTCATTACCATACATCTCATTTCTCAGCATTTTGTATTTGGATCAGTTGCTGAGGATGTGTTAACAGTTGATGGCGATATGGATGCAGCTATTGTTTGAGATAGGCTCCTAGAAGTGGTTTGGAGAGGGCTAGGCTTGTAGATAGGATTTGGAGAGTTACGATGTTTGGGGGTGTTATGACGACACCCATTCGATGTATGCCTATTACAAACAAAGTGCTGCAGCTTCTCAAGGAAACCAAGCTTATTAGGGTTCTCCAACTCCTAGTAACCTAGCTGTGGTGAGGGTTTTTGAGGGTTTGGAGAGAGGTTGTTGATGGTGTTGAGGTCGAGGTTATGGAGTTTGATGATACTGTTGAAAGTGTTGAGAAGGCATCTAGACTGAGTGGCTACCCGCCACAAGTGATAGTTAAGACGCTACTTCTAAGGGTAGGCAATGACTATGTTGTTGCTGTTGTTAGAGGGGATAGAAGAGTAGATCTCAGCAAAGCTTCCCAGATTCTAGGCTCTAAAACAAGGCTTGCGAGCCCTGATGAGGTTAGGCAAGTACTTGGGTTTGAGGTGGGCGCAGTAACACCGGTATCACCAAATGTGAAGAAGTTTAGGGTTGTTCTAGACCCAGCAATACTAGGAAATGAGTACATTGTTTGTGGTGGTGGAGCACTGAACAGGCTATACAGGGTTAGAGTGCAGGACCTCCTAAACTACCTAAAGCCACAGGTGATAGACATATTCAAGTGAATCAAGGTTAAGTTAAAACATTAAGGTTTAAGTTACGGAATGACTCTAATCCCTAATTCCCTAGCAATCCTTGCTTGGATTCGATCAAATGTAAGAAGCTCTCCATAGATAAGCGCTTGTGCTATGTAGAGAGCATCATATACTGGTATGCCATATCTTAGAGCTATCTCCATAGCCTTATCAATATACTGAGACTCATTCTCAACCCTAATTATATGGGTCTTGACAAGCTTGATAAAACCTTTGTATATCTTCAAGGCAGAATCACTGCTAATAACCTTTTTGAGGTACGCAGCTTTCCAAATAGCATTAGCAACTTCTTTTATTGCATGATCAACTGTGTACACAGGCTTTTCAACTCTAATAATCTCTGATACTTTCTCATACCCATTCTCCATGAGAATTAGAGCAACAATAGCTGATGCATCAATAACTATCACGATCTTCCCTCACAAGCTTAATAACCTCTTCAGGGGGAAGCTTAGGTATGGTCTTAATAATCTCCTCAAACTCTTTTAGTGCACGCTCTTGCTCAATCTCCTCAATCTTCTTCTCAATAAACCTTCTAATCTCTTCACTCCAGTTAACAACTCCTCTAAGCTTATCCATCTCCTCCTTCAATTCCTTAGGTATCCTAATGCAGATAACACTCAATGCATAACACCAAATATTATGATACGTATTACAGTCCTAATTAAGTTTTTGGAGTAGGATAATGCATATAATCTCTTTTTGGGTGCTACTTCTAGGGAAAGGTGCTAGTGCTTAGTGAGTGCTTTGACTGATCCTAGGCTATGCATACTGTGTAGAGGTGCTAGGCACCTTTGTGGAAAGGCTTACTGCCCCATCCTAGCAAAGTTTACAGCTAGACAGAGAGTTGCTGAGGCTTCTACAAACCTCTTTGGCTCTTCACCACCAGCAGTCTTTGTTGGTAGGGTTGGCTACCCCTATGTCTATGCAGGTCCCTTAGCGCCTAACGAGGTTGGGGATACAAGCATATATGACTTGCCTGAGTCCTGGGCTGAGAGACCCGTTGATGATGTCCTGAGCTTTAGGCTCGGGCTTTTCCTCGGCAGAAGACTTGTTGATGTTAGGAATGTTTCTGATAGGTTTGTTCAGGAGCTTCAAGCAGTTGTCTTACCCCTTAAACCTGTTGATGTAGAGATCAGGTTTGCTAAGAAACCTACTGGGTTCAGCTTTAGCGAGTACGAGCCTCCTATAGGACCTAGAGCACCTCTAGAAAGCTTCAGGATAGCCTCACTACCATCAGCACCAAGAGTTGTGGAGAGGCTTTACAGTGATGAGGATGCATCAGCTTCTGAAGCTGTTATAGAGCTTTACCAGGCAGGTATTCCAGTTTCTCACATACAGAAGCTTTTGAGTGTAGGTGCATTGGGGAGGAAAAGGAGTAGGAGATTGGTTCCGACAAGGTGGGCCATAACAGCTGTTGACGATACTATATCCAAGTACCTTATTGAGGAGAAGATAAGGTGGTTCCAACCACTTGGAGAGGTACAGGTGTTTGTTAGAAGCATTCACAAGAACCTATTCATAGCAATACTGCTACCTGGTGAATGGGGCTTTGAGTGGATGGAGGCATGGTTCCCAAGATCAACGTGGAACCCCTTTGGAGAATCAGTTGTTATTGAGGGTGACTACGAGCTTTATAGACCGAGAAGAGAGTATGCATCTATAGGTGGATGCTACTACGCCGCTAGACTAGCAACAGCAGAGTACCTCACCAGGATACAGAGAAAAGCAATAGCAGTTGTACTTAGAGAGATATACCCAGGCTTCGACATACCAATAGGGGTGTGGTTCGTTAGGGAACAGCTAAGAGCCATGTACAGCCAGCAACCGTATAGGGTCAGCAGCTTGGAGGAAGCATTAAAAGTGGTTGACAGGTTCTCAGCCCTAGGCTCAAAGACATGGCTAGAGAAGTCAAGGATAATAAGAATGTTGCTAACAATGAGAAGACTTGACGAGTTTATTGAGGGAGGCTAAGGCAACAGACAATTACAAGAGTTTAAATTGGGGAGGGAATTTTCTCTAAGCTGTGAGCAATTAGCGAGGTGGCTCCATGATTAAGGCAACCTCTCAACTCTTGCCAGCATTGATAGTTGTAGCAGTGCTGGTATTGACGCATGTTGTTTGTGCTTATGCTGAGCAAAGCTTTGATTACAGGGTTGCAGAGGCTGTCAACAGGCTTGGTGAGC
Source organism: Desulfurococcales archaeon (assembly GCA_028275745.1). Taxonomy (GTDB): domain Archaea; phylum Thermoproteota; class Thermoprotei_A; order Sulfolobales; family Ignisphaeraceae; genus Ignisphaera. The sequence continues at coordinate 8,435 of JAPWUB010000026.1, forward strand.
TCTATAGAAAGGGTGTTAATGTGACGGATGCTGTTAGGCTTCTTGACAATGCTGTTAAAGCTTTTGAGGATGGCAACTACTCAGAGGCTTCCAGGCTCTTAAACGCTTCACTCAATAGGATAGCTGAGTTAGAGGCTGTTGCCGATAGGATCTACATGCTCAACCTCCTTACAAAGGCGTTGATCATTGCAATCCTTGCAGCGATACCTCTTCTGATCTACATATTTCTTCCCAGGCTATATCTCTACCTATGGTTTAGGTCTAGGAGGAGGTGGGTTGTGAGGAGATAGGCTATGATACTAGATGAAGAGGTCTTTGCAGTGATACTAGCAGTCTCAATAATTGCTTCAGCACTTGGAATAGCGCTAACCCTAAGACCATTGAATCCAGAGCCATTCACAGCTATTGGACTGCTGAATGAGGATTGCAGAATTGGTGAGTACCCCAAGACTGTTTTGAACGGTTCTATGCTGAAGCTATGCATCTATGTTGTTAACTACCTTGGGGAACCAGCATACCTAAAGGTTGTGTATAAGATAGCGACAAACACCACACTGCCTAACACCACAAGGCCTTCGCCACAGCCAGTGATTATGGAGTGGAGACTTGTTCTAAACAATAATGAGGAGAAGGAGTTCAAGGTTTCAGTACCTGTCCACATGCTGAGTAATGTTACAAGGGCTGCTCTAGTCTTTGAGCTTTGGCAGTACAGCAATGCCAAGGGTGACTGGGTTTATACTGGTAGATGGGTGCATCTATACATAAATGTTGGGGTGTAGGCTATTGAGGAGAGATGAGGTTGTGACTCTTGAGGAGTATGTGAAGAGATTGGGGGAGAAAAGTTTTTGGAGAGCTCTTAGGAGGGTTTATGAAGAGGTTTCCTCTGGTAAGATAAGGCTTGAGGATCCTAAGCCCCCCAAAACCTTTGCAGAGTTTGTTCTTAGGCTAGACTACTCGCTGTGGTTCTGGACAACAGCATTAATGGCGATACTAACGATCATAGTTGTTCATGTAACGAGTTTCCTGCCCATGTTAATGCCCTTGAGGTACTTTCTAGGAACACTATACGTACTTTTCCTACCTGGTTACGTAACTGTAGAGGCTTTGTATCCAGGGGAAAGGGATTTAAAGCCTTTGGAAAGGCTAGCGCTATCAATAGGCTTGTCACTAGCTATAGTCCCTCTAATAGGTTTGCTACTGAATTACACGTCATGGGGTATAAGGCTAGAGCCTGTAGCAATATCGCTAGCCATCTACACGCTAACTGTAGCGGTAGTTGCCTTGGTGAGGAAGTATAGAATTGTTTGGTTAAGCGAAAAAGTTAGGAGGGCTGGGCAAAGGCTTTAGCCTCTCCTCAGCCTCGGGTTAAACACTTCATCAAGACCCATGTTCATTAGGTAAAGCGCAGTCAGTATCATTATCATTATCATTCCTGGTGGTACCCACCACCACCAAACACCTCTTCTATGAGCCTCCATACTGAATGCCCAGAACAGCATAATACCTATTGTAGAGACTCTACTAGGTCCTAGACCAATCATTGTTAGGAATGCTTCTCCACCTATTCCAATACCTATGAATGTTATTGCAGCCATAACAGTGTATGATGCTACCCCTGGCAAGAGATCTGTGAAGGCTATCTTTAGCCATCCATACCCAGCCATTCTAGATAAGTACACATACTCTCTCTCCTTCAAGCTCAGCAACTGAGCCCTAATAGCCCTGGCAAACCAAGGCCACGATGTTATCCCTATGAATAGGCCTACAAGCTCCAAGGTTCTGACAGGAGTTGTTGCGGCAATTATTAGTGCTAGGAAGTAGCTCGGTATAGCCATAACAATGTTTGTAAAGCCCATCAGCACACTATCAGCTGTTCCTCCAAGAACAGCTGATGTAGTGCCAATGATTAGGCCTATAGCTACAGCTACTATTGCTGTTATAAAGCCAACGTATAGAGAGTTTCTAATTCCTTGAAGGAACTGGGCAAGTATATCCCTGCCATAGAGATCTGTACCTAGCGGATACTTAGGGTTTGGAGGGGATTCGCTAGGTCCTGTTGATTCGAATGGGTCTACAGGGTAAACTATAGGTCCTATAACACCTAGGAGAATAACTATGAGGAGTATTGTAAAGCCTGCTAGGAACTTCTTGTTTCTAAACATCATCACAATTATTGGTGGGATCCTCATTTTAGCCACCTCCACCAAGCCTAATCCTCGGATCTATCAACGCGTAGATGAAGTCCACTAAGAAGTTTGCTGTGAAAAGCGTTAGTGTTAGCACAGCAAACGTTCCTTGAATAACTGGGTAGTCTAGGGATCCTATAGCCCTTGAAAGCACAAATCCTGAACCAGGCCACCTAAAGATGTTCTCAACAATTGTTTGCCCAGCTAATGCAGTTCCAAAAGATATTGCAAGACCAGTTACCTGCGGCAGTAGCGAGTTCCTATAGACATATCTAAACAGGATCTTGTCCTTAACACCAAGAGACTCGCTATAAGCTATGTAATCAGCTCCAAGCTCAGATACACATATGAACCTCATGCCCAGGTACCAGCCGAAGATAGATGTCACAACAGTTGTTGTAAATGGTAGTGTGTAGTGCCATAGGAAGTCGAGTATGAATTGTGGTGTTAGTGATGGCTTTAACCCTGGGGACCAGGCCTCACCTGGTGGGAATATCTTTAGATTTGCAACGAATAGGTATACAAAGAGGAATGCAAGCCAGTATGGTGGTACTTGAGCCATAATAACTGCAAAGGTTGTTAACGCGGACTCTAGCTTTCCACCTCTATAGGTTGCAAAAGCACCTAGAGTATTTCCGATCATCCATGCAATAAGTGTTGATGGTACCAGGAGTATCAGTGAGTAGGGCACAGCTTGCATAATCAACTCGCTAGCTGTCTTGGGGTAGTAAACCATTGAGTACCCAAAGTTACCACTAAACAAGTTCAATACGAACTTTATGTACTGTTCATGCAGAGGTCTTCCAAGCCCATACATTCTAACAACATACTTCCATGCACTTGCAATAGCCTCAGGCTGAAGAGCACCCATAGCTAGTCTCTGAATAATTGCTTGAGCTTGTGAAGCTATCGGGTTTCCAGGGACTAGCCTAGGTAAGAAGAATATTATTGTTATGGTAATGAAGTAAGCTATAATGAGGTAGGCTAGTCTAACAAGTATAAATCTCCATACACCTCTCAACGACTCAACGAATGATTTCAGACCAACCATTATTGATCCCCTTACTCACTAGATACTTACAAAAAGAAAAAGGAAAATATGGGTTAAAAATGTTTTGTTTTTAAAGTCTATTTCCTCTTTATGAGGTACCCTACTATGAAGCCTATTACGAGAAGTACTACTCCTAACACTATGGGTGTAATCCATTCAGTAACAGTTTGAGTAACTGTTGTCGTTACTGATGTAACAGTTGATACCTGTACTGTTGTTGGTGATGTTACTGTTGTTGTTTGTGTTATTGTTACGGTTGCTGTTATTGTTTGTGGCATTGTTGCAGTGGTTGGGCTTGTTGTAGTTATTGGTGTTGGGCTTGGTGAGGTGGTTGTTGGTGCTGTAGTTGTCTGCGCAATGCCTAGGTAAGCCTCCACAACCTTGCGCCACAGATCTGCTCTCGAAAGCCTGTTCTCAGGTCTTAGCCAGGCTGGTAGTGTTGGGGTCTCACCTGCCTTGGCTATGGCGAATGGTATTATGAATAGTGGGCCTCCTGGCCATGCCCATGGAGCTACTGGGAAGAAGTATGGGTTTGTCTCGTCTGGGAATCCAACCCAGTACTTGGTGTTGTACTCGTACCAGTGAACACCATACCACAGTGGTATTACGTACATTGTTTCGAAGTGAAGCTTTGCAAAGACTCTGAGGAACTGTATCTTCACATTCTCATCAACATAGTACAGCATGCCCCATAGGAGTGGTGTTGCTACATAGTTTTGCATAGCATTTGATACTGCTGCTGAGAATCCGTACCAGTTGAGGAACATGCCAGCAAGGTTTGCGAATGGGTTAGCAAAGTCTGTTCCGCCATCCCATCCCATAGTAAGGTCGTAAGCGCCTTGGGATATTAAGCCCCACCATGTTGAGTAGTCTGGGAAGTATGTCTCTGCATTGATTCCAATCTTCCTCAGGTTCTCAACTATCATAGTGCATGCCATCATAGCGTCAGTCCATCCATAGGGTACAGAGCATGTCAGCTTGAATGGCGTTCCATCAGGAAGATCTCTCCAGCCATCACCATTCCTATCAATTATGCCTGCTTGATCAAGTAGCTGCTTAGCTTTGTCAAGATCTGTTGGAATTCTGCAATCTTCTGTACCCCAATAAGCAACACATATATCCTTAATAGCGTTGACGTATTTAGCTCCTTGTGGGAACAGATCATTTGCAAATATTGCTGACATCTGCTTTGTGTAGTTCATCCAAACTCTTGATATAATCTCTTTGTACGGTATTGCATAGGCAATGGCTTTTCTAACTAGTGAGTTATTTAGTGGTGGTTTAGCAACATTTAGATACAATGGGCTAATGCCGTCAGCTAGGTAGTATGGGGGGTGCTTAAACCATGTTCCTACACCATAGCCAAACATTTCCCATACTCGTGGTATGTACATTGCCCCCCAGTCAACATCGCCTGTTTGTAGTGCTAGGTTAGCTGTTGGGTTATCCCTGTAAGCAATGATTGCTATGTACTTGGGCTTTGGAAGTCCAAAGGTGTTCTTGCCCCACCAGTTATCATCTCTCTCATAGATTATGTATGATGCTGAAACCTCCTTAACTCTCCATGGACCTGAGTATACAGGGTTGTCATTCCTCCACTGCCTCAGCGCATCAGTGCCTCCCTGCTCAAATAGGGGTCTTATTATGTGTGCTGGGAATGGTATCATCTGTAGGCATCCAAGGTAGTCGTAGGTGTTTGACCATGTAACATTGAATGTGACGACATAGTTGTTTCCTTGTTGAGTAATGTTAACAACATTTGGCAGCTCTTTAACATCATCAATTATTGTTGGTGGTACTGCAGCGTCGTAGAGGCTCCAACCAACATTCTTCACAGCCCTAATAGTCTTGTTATCTATCTTCTCTAGTGTGAAGCCCCAGCAAGCTGGTGGACCATAGTACAGTACTTGGGTAACTAAGTAGTTTGTGAATATCACGTCATCAGCTGTTATAGGTGTTCCATCACTCCATGTAGCCTCATCCCTCAAATGAATAATCATTTCATAGGGACCAACAAGCTCAACACTCTTGGCTAGCACGGGTATGAAGTTATCGTTTATAACGTCGTAGTAGAATAGAGGTAGATATAGAAGACCGTATGTTCCCCTATCTGCAGTACCCCAAGGATTGAAGGCGCCCACATAAGCTCCTCCAATATCAGCAACAACGTATAGTGTTTGATCTCTTGGCAAAGCCTGTGCATGAGTTGGTATAATGTTTAGTAACGGTGCTACAACTAGCAAGGTTAATAGCATTAATGGTGCTAGAGTCTTCTTGAGGGGACTAGGCATATAGAGTTACACCCTGAAAAACGTAAAAAGAAAATAGAGTGTTTATAAACTTTTTGTGTGGTTTGACTGCGGTAAAGTTATGTTGATAGCCATGTGGGTGTATAGCTAAATAGGTAGTTGTTTCTAAGACCTAGGACCAGGTTCATTGATCTCCACCTATCTCTATGTGCTGTAAAGTAGTTTCTTATGGTTGTGATCTGGGATGATATGTCTATTCTTGGTGCTCGCTTGTTGTAGTAATCCACAACATTTCCTATGATACCGTATATAGCTCCTGTAAAGTCTACTCCTGATACATAGAATGTGCCTCCAACAGCTATGCTAACAACTCTTCCTGCCGCCCTTCTATAGTTTGTTGCTATCCATCTGAGTACAGGGTTCTGGTACTGATCTTCTGAGAGGTATGGGGATATAGCGAATAGCTTCTGCACAAGCATCTTCTGTGTATCCTCTCTAAGCATGTACTTGACGAGGTCTACTCCAGCGTTGCTGCTTGGATTGTTGACTACGCCCATGCCGTAAACAACCATTGAGAATACGCCCTGGGTTCCGGGAAACTGTGCAACAATGATGTCACAGTCACTGCTAGTGCTTGTTTCAGGGCAAACACTTATGTTGGGGTATCTAGAGGTTATTACTCTTAGATCCCAGCTTCCACCAACATAGAACAGGGCATTTCCCTTGACAAGCATGTCTATTGCACTATCCCTTGTTGTTCTCCTCCAATCAGGATTGGCATACCTTGCAACATTCATTAGCACTGTTATGGATTTGTTGACTATTGGATCAGTAGCATTAACATCTCCGTAGTATACCTTGGCATAGTTCTCAGATCCTCCAACAGCAAGCAGTATGTTGTCCCAGAGAATCATAGGGCCTATGTCATAAGCGTTGTATGCTCTAGGGTCGTACCCAGGTAAGGCAAGGCATACAACACCGCTCTTCGATGCAATGCTGCATGCGTTGAGCAGGTCGTCTAATGTTTTCGGAATGCTGAGGTTAAGCCTGTTCAGAACCCTACTATTTATGTATATCAGGTTCGCCTGGTAAACCATTATTGGTGCGGCAAAAACATTGCTTACGCTTTGATTGATTTCCTTTAGGTAGCCCGTTAATGAACATGCAAGAGTTGCGGGATCCTGCCCCTTCTTAGCCAAATCATCGAACTTCGTAAAGTCGTCAGCACCCCAAACAGCTGAGTATAGGTAGCTAGCTAGTTCACGACCACAGGTAGTTACAAACACTATGCTTGGCGATACCTCTCTCCTTATAACTAAAGGCTTTATATACTCCTCAACAATTTTTGCAAATACAAGAGCCCTTGCATCAACCTGTGCCATTGTTGGCCAAATAACGCTCACGTTAGCATTGCCTCTGACGCTGTTGTATCCAAGCGTTATGTTCTTGAATATAGCTGATGTTTCGTCTCTCCAGGGGACATAGACTTGGATTGGTGGTGGAGGAGATGACCAGGCATTAACTAGGTATACACCTATAATAGCAACTACTATTGCTACTGGTACTAGTATCTTCAGGATCCTGCCCAAATTCATCTAACGCAACACCTACAGAAGCTTCTTCTACAGGAATGTTAGTGCTGGTAGCGATTAATAAATTTGTTGCGTGAGAATGCAGATGATGAGAGAGCTACGCTTTTTGCTCTCCCAGCAGGATTCTAGGATCCAGCACTACCTGAATCAAATCAGCTATGAAGCTTGCTATGAAGAGGCTTGCTATAACAACTGTGTATACACCCTCTATCACTGGGTAGTCCCGTGATTGAGAGGCTAGAGTGAGTATATAGCCTATACCATTGTAGTTGAAGACCCTCTCAACAACGACTTGCCCTGCTAGCAAAGTCCCCATTTCTATAGCCAGCAACGTTATCTGCGCCCCTAAACCACTTCTGAGGATGTATGCTGAGAGCTTCCTAGACTTCAAACCGATTGACTCCAGATACTCTATATAATCTTGGGATTCTGAGACTAGTAGAAATCTTGTTCTAATTATCCAGAGACCAAGCATTACAAGGGCTACTGATAGGAATGGTAGTGTGTAGTGCCATAGGAAGTCAAGTATGAATTGTAGTGTTAGTGATGGCTTTAACCCTACGCTCCATGTTCCCCCAACTGGGAATAGCCTTATATGGAAAGCTAGTGTGAGTAGGAGCATGCTTGCAAGGATGTATGGAGGTGTATTAGCCAGAACACTGCTAGCAAGCGTTATCACTAGATCTAGTTCTCCCCTCCTATAAATAATGTAAGACCCTATATAGTTCCCCAGCAC
>JAPWUB010000028.1 GCA_028275745.1 Desulfurococcales archaeon
CAAGGGAGCATATAAGGAGGTTAGCAAGCTATGGATTCTCAGCCATTGTAACAAAGACTATTACTCCTTTGCCTAGAAAAGGCTATGACCCGCCAATAATCATTGCCCTAAGAAATGGTGGGCTACTGAATGCTGTAGGACTTAGTAACCCAGGTAAGGGGTGCATAGCCGAGCTTGTTGATGAGGCGAAGAGGCTTGGAACACCGGTGATTGTTAGTGTTGGTGGTACTAAAGAGGATGAATTCGTTGATGTAGCTGTAGAGGCTGAAGAGAGAGGTGCTGATGCTGTAGAGCTCAACCTTAGCTGCCCTCATACAAAGGGCTACGGAATTGAAATTGGTGCTGATCCGCAGAATGTTTTCAGCGTTGTGAAGGCGGTTTCATCAGCTGTGAAGATACCTGTCATAGCCAAGCTTGGGCTAAGCGATAGAGTTGTGGAGGCAGCTGGAAAAGCTCTTGAGGCAGGTGCAAAGGCATTAACTTTGATAAACACTGTTAAAGCTATGGCTATAGATGTGTACACGTTGAAGCCTATACTGACAAACGTTTTTGGAGGTCTTTCAGGTTCACCTATACATCCAATTGCTGTTAGAGTTGTTTACGAGGTTTACAGGGAGTACAAGACCGATATAATCGGCTGTGGGGGCATCGTATCGTGGATCGATGCTGCGGAATTCATAGCTGCAGGAGCAAAGGCGTTGCAGGTGGGGACAGCAATAGCACTAGCAAATAATCCTAGAGAGGTTGTAGAGTCTATAGTTTCAGGCTTGAGACGGTGGATAGAGTTGCATGGGTTTAGAAGCATTGAAGAAATTGCTGGTGTAGCCCACAAGGTGTGACCATGGCTAGAAACTTCATTATTAGAGAGAGCTGCGCAGATAGAGATGCATGGCTAAAGCTCTTGAAGAACACAAATGAAAACGCTATAGACCCTTGCATAGATGTCTATACAGCAGATGAGGTTAAAGATATTGACAGCTTGCTTAAGGGGCAGAAAAGAGTCTTGATAGCAAACTCGACACCTATACTATATCCAGCACTACTCATAGTAGGGCGAGGGCTAGTTCTCTACAAGCATCTTAACAAACTAAGTATATCCATTCAACTAAATCAAAGCGCTATCCCTACAGTTGTCACCTATATTCATAGCAACGATTTTGAAAAGCTCCTTGAAGAATCAATAAAAAACTTAGTTAGAGCTAGAGCACCAGACATAGAGATGAATTACATATTTAAGACTGCTGAGGAAAGTCAAATAGCTATTGAATTTCATGGACGCATTGAATTAGGTAAGAAGAGAAGTCTTAACATGGCAATATCAATCGACAAGGTCGATAACAAGGAGTATCTATATACATTAATTGAGGTAGTAAAGCTCTATGAAAATGAATTAAAAGGCTTTACAACAATTCTTGATCTCGGAACTATAGAGGGGTTCTATACAACTGCGTTAGCAGAGCTCATCAATAAACAGGTTATCACATTCAAGAAAGTAAAAGCAGGGTAGTACTCAAACAAGGTAACTGGTTAGTAATGGTCAATACTAGGTTATGAAATAGTGGCACTAGAATAATGCTAGGTTAACATATTAGCACATGCACTGAATAAGTATTGCAAGGAACTTAACATGTTTGTGTTGCTCTGAACGTCATGTATATAAACCTAGATAGTACTAAGCTATACATGGTGATTTGAAATGGCTGCTTGCACAAAGCCTGTAAAGGTTAAGACACCAGATGGAACTGAGAAGGAGTTAGTGCCTAAGAAGGTTTGGGGCCTAGCTCCTAAGGGTAGGAAAGGAGTAAAGATAGGTCTATTCCAGGACCCAGCAAGTGGGAAGTACTTCAGAGCAAAAGTACCAGACGACTACCCAGAGTGCGGCTGAACAAGATAAATTACTACGGTTGAATATGAAATAAGAACAGAATTGTTTTTAATCTTCTGTTCCTTTTCATTTTCTTTAGTCGCTTGACGCTGGGTTCAAAGCCTTGGTTTACGTAGGTAAGCTTGCACAGTTTCTGAGAGTTGTGAAACCATATAAGGAAAGGGACATTATAGTTAGGTCTCCCTATGGTAACTTTAACATAGTGCTTGTAGCTTGGCTTTACAGTGAGCTTTCCAAGAAGGGATACAGACTTTGCCTTTATGGAGTGGAAGAGTTCTTGAGCAATGCTAAGAATTTGTGCGGAATCGAGTACCCTACAACTCCTTGTCAAGGTGTAGATGTGGCTATAGCTGTTGGCGAAGCAGATCTGCTAACAGCATTTGATTCTAATGCCACTACACGCATCTACATAGTTTTTAGAGGTTCGTTAAGGCGTAGGGAGAGTGCTAGGAAGCGTAGAACTTACTATGTTAAGAATGTTGGAGGTGGTGTCTATATAATTACTAGGAGGGTTGGTGGTGAAGTTCCAGAACTTTACGCTGTAAAGGTTGAGGAGTGCTCCTTACGCGACTACTCACTGCCTCAAAGCGTTGTCGAGGTCTATTCAATTCTTCGTGAAGTTGTGCAACTATATGGAGGCTCAATTAAGGCTTCAGAATTCCTTAAGCACCTTGTTAAAGCTAGGGGCTTTGATAGGGAGGGTGCCTTAAGCGCGATAAGGCTTGCTATAAAGCTTGGGCTTGTGAAGTACTTCGGAGGTTATCTAACACCGCTGTGAGTTAAAGCCCTGAATAAATTTTTATCCGCATTTACTTAGAAAGGTTTTGCTGAGGTGTGCTGTTATTGGGCGGTATACTAGCTGTTCTATCTCCCTCTAAGAGAAACGTTGTTGAGCACGTTATTAGAGGGTTAAAGCTTCTTGAGTACAGAGGTTTTAGTGGTAGTGGTGTTGCCCTTCTTCAGGGCAACAAGATTGCTGTGTATAAGGATGCTCAGCGAATAGATGTTGTAGCTGAGAAATACAATCTTAGAAACCTAAGCTCGTGGATGGCTCTAGGGCACACAAGATACGCTACTCATGGCAAGCCTCACGCTGATAACACACAACCTCATACTGATTGCAGTGGTGGCATAGCTGTTGCTGAGGATGGGGCTATAGCAGGTTATGAGCTCTTGAGGGATTCGCTAATTGTTGAAGGGCATAAGGTTGTGTCTAGGTGTGACGCTGAATTAGTTGCTCATCTTATTGAGAGAGAGCTTTGGAATGTGAAGAACTTTAAGGAGGCGTTTAAGAGGGTTGTTGCAAAGCTTGAGGGATTCTTTAGTATAGCGGCTATAGACTCGTCATGTAGATGCATAGCCGCTTACACCCGTGGACCACCACTATACATAGGGGTGTCGCAAGACTTCATAGCGGTATCATCAGGTAAGGCTGCAATGCTTGGTCTCGCTGATAAATACTTCAAGCTTGGTGAAGGTGAGGTAGCTATAGTTGGCGAAGATGGTGTGAAGGTTGAGGCATTGGATGGTACAGGAATAGAGAAGACCTTTTCACCATTAGATGTGGATCCTAGGTATGCTGACAAGGATGGGTATCCGCACCACATGCTGAGGGAGATTTACGAAGTGCCGGAAGCATTGATGAGAACTCTTTACTCTGTTCAGGAGAGGTACCTAGAGTTTGCAGCAAGGCTTGTAGCTGAAGCTGAGAGGGTGTTTATGGTAGGAAACGGCACAAGTCTTCACGCAGCTTACATAGGCTCTTACTACCTTACAGAACTTGCTGGAGTAACGCCGATCGTTGTTAGTGCAGCTGAGTTCCCACTATACCATGTCAGTAATGTGGGGCCAGGAACAGTTGTTATAGCGATTTCTCAGTCTGGTGAAACAGGTGACGTAATAACCTCTGTCTTCGAGTCTAAGCTAAGGGGTGCAGCAGTCCTGACCATAACGAACTATATAGGGTCTAGACTATCCAACCTTTCAAACCTTTACTTACCTATAGGGGCAGGACCTGAGCTTGCAGTTCCCGCTACAAAGACATTTACATCGACGTTGTTAGTACTCTATTTACTAGCGTTAAGAACCGCCCTCTACAAAAAGCGTATTAGTGCTGATGAGTATAGGGCTAGTATAGAGGATGTTAAGAAGCTTAGTAGAGAGCTTAGGGAGAAGCTTCAATCAATTGAAGAAAGTGCTGAAGTAGCTGCAAAAGCTCTTGCAACCTGTAGGAGCGGTTATGTAGTTTCTAGAGGTCTTACATATCCACTTGCACTTGAGGGTGCTCTTAAGCTTAAGGAGGCTGCATACATTCATGCTGAGGGTGTTGAGGCTGGAGAGTTCAGGCATGGCCCTCAGACAATACTTGAGAAAGGTATATTCTCAATATTTATAATGCCTGTTGAAAAGCAGGCTCTTCAAGCAACCTACGCACTACTAAGTCTTTCTATAGAGAAGGAGGCTACAACAGTTGCTATAGGCTTTGAACATGATCAGAAGCTTGAGGAAATGAGCGAAGTAATAAAGGTTCTGGTACCCTACGCAACAAGGCACTTAGCGCCAATAGCTCTCGCTATACCTCTACAGTTCATAGCTTACAAACTTGGAGTAATACTACAAAGACCAATTGATAGCCCTAGGTACTTATCAAAAACTGTTCACTGACACTCAATTCACTTAGAGAGCACTGCAGCACAAGGCTACAAAACCATGGTTGTCCTATCCCCAGAAACACTAGTGCAACTATTTGGACTCAGACCCGAGGATGTTGATTGTAGTGGGGTAAGACTACACCTGGACAAGGTATTTGTATTCAAAGGTTCAGGATCCCTTAGGGTAAACTCTAAGGTTGTTGCAGATGTTGAAGAAATTAAAGATGAGAATGGAGTCTACTACCTGAAGCCGGGAGCATACAAGATTAGATATAGAGAGGTAGTAAAGATCCCCTTAGACATGATTGCTCTGGCGATACCCAGATCAACACTGCTAAGATCTGGAGCAACACTATTTACTGCTGTTTGGGATCCTGGATATGAGGGGCGTGGCGAAGGTTTGCTAGTTGTTTTCAATCCCTACGGAGTAGAGATTGAACGTGGAGCTCAGATAGCACAACTAGTTTTCATAAGGCTTGATAGGGAGACAAAGTTTGCGTACAGAGGTTCTTATCAAAGAGAAAACATATAGATGCTAACAGCTTTCTGCTACTTCTTAGTAATATCTATGCCTAGATCTTTAGCTACCTGCTCCAAAAGCTTCTTCTTCAACTCAGCATCATCGATAATGCTCATTGCTTGGAGCACTGCTAATGCTCTAAGGCTTCTCCTTAGAGCAGCGCTCAAGTCATCTATAGAGTCCCTAACCTCCCTAACACCCTGAATTACTTGAAGCATAAGCTCTTGAAGATGACCTAGCTGGTGAGCTATAACTCCTAGATCTACTTCATGCTCGTGAGCGTGCCCATGAACCTCGTGCTCCTCCACAACCTCTTCATGTTCATGTCCATGCTCCTCTGCTTCTTCCTTCATTATCTCCTCGCTTATCCTCCTCAAGTCCTCTTCACTCTTAGGAATCTCCATTCTGCTTATCTTAACCATCTCCTAGAACACCGAGGTAAGAAGATTATTTCCTAACACAGTTAAAAGCTTTAACAGAATATAACTTAATCTGTTTCTGATACTTTCTCAAATAAAGCATAGAAGAATCCAAATGTTTTGTGTTTATGGGGCCATGCCCTCATCGTGCCTGGTATGAATCCTGGGTCGTAGGGACCATTTAGTGGTACAAGCCTAACTGCATCCTTATACTTGTTCAGTACAGTCTCTACAACATCCTCGTTCTCCTCCTTGAACAGCGAACATGTTGTATAGAGTATTCTTCCACCCTTCTTAGCTAATTTAATTGCTGTCTCTAGTAGCTCTATCTGAAGTTTTTGAAGCTCCTGAATCTTCTTATCTGTTATTCTCCACCTAAGCTCCTGGTTCTTCATGATTGTACCACTAGAGGTGCAGGGAGCATCGAGAAGAACCTTATCAGCAATGTTAGTTCCTATAATCTTAGGTGCCTTCCTAACGTCTTGCTTATAAATCTTTACTATTTCTATACCTGCCCTCTTGAGAAGCTCCTCCATCCTCTTAATCCTCAAGTCATCAATATCAAAAGCGTGTATCACTCCCTGGTTCTTCATAAGCTCGCCCATGTGCTCTGTCTTACCTCCTGGAGCTGCACACATATCAACTACTACCTCACCAGGCTTAGGATCAAGTATTATTGCTGCTAATGCAGCTGCCTCTTCCTGAATCACTATCTTTCCCTCATTGAATAGCCGCGATTTCGTGAAGTCATACGGTCCCTTAAACTTGATAACTGTTGGAACAACCTTACTTACTGTAGGTTCTATGCCCTCCTTCTTAAGGGTTTCGACAACCTCTTCAACACTGCTCTTCAGTGTGTTTACCCTTATACTTATTGGATATGTACGGTTAAATTCCCTCAGTATTGCTTTAACCTCCTCCTTACTCAATAGCTTCAGCAACCTCGATATTATAGTCTCTGAAACCATGTATCTATACTCCCACTTCTCTATAAGCCCCTTAGGCTCCCACTTGTAGGTAGCGATCTTGTCGACAAGTTCCCAGAAATACATACCTACATAAGGGTGTGTAGTATCTGAAAGAAACTTTGCTATCCTCTTCTTGAAGTAATTAATAAAAGTATATTTAACGTCCTTGTACTTAGGCTCCTTAACGAACTTCTCAAAAACAAGAATCTCAATAGCAACTCTAAGGGCTGCTCTTAGCCAGGGATCCAGTATTGCCACATTCTGAACGCCAGTTATTTGGGCTGCTATCCTATCTATGATTCCTATCCTTCTCCAAATATCGTAGTATATTGCTGTAAGTATTCTATCCTTAAATGTGCCTGCAATACCATACTCCTCGAATACATCCCTCTTAGCCTGCTGACTAGGCTTAATCTCCTCACCTAGCTTAACAGCCTTCACAAGCGCCTCTAAGTCTCTTGCAGTTACCATTACCACGCTCATTCTTGATATACCCACTTCTGTGTAGCTTCACCACCTTTAAACAGAGAAGTGTTTAAGAGTAGAAAAACCAAAAAGCTTTTCAGATATAAAGTACTGTTGCAAGGGTGTTTAGTTGTTTGTTTCAGCTAAGGAGTGGCATTAGAAGGGTTGGTGTTGCAGGATTAGTTGTAGAGAGGGTTGGTAAAGCTGGGAAGATTGTAGAGGACAAAACTTTTGCCGAGAGGTACACACTTTTCTATGGCTACCCAAAGAAGCGTGTAGTCACAAGAACTAGGCTTATTTATATTGACCCCCCACTTATTAGAGGTAAAGCAGTTCAAGCTGCAACAATAGTGCTTCACCAGCCTGTCATAGTTATTGTAAATGCTGAGTCTAGATGCATTACTCGAGACCTTGTCGAAAAAGCTTTAGGCTCTATTGAGTTAGGCGAACAAAGCATTCTCCTTCTAGTACCCTACACAACTAAAAGCCTTGAAGATGCTTACACAAGGGCTCTAGACATTTTGAAGAAATTTTTGCCTGAAGCTTCCATGCTTCCTCCGCACCCATCATACTCACTAATCATTGGTCTGAGGAAGCACTTGAACGTGGAAGCAGAGACTCTGTGGAGCTATGAACACCTAGCAGTCTTCGCATCCATTATAAGCGGCAATAAGAGGATTGAGGTGGGTTCCACAAAATGCGTAGACGATGTTCCCACTATATTCAGTGGCCAAGCCCTAAGGTATGCAAGATCTTTAGCAAAAAGCATTATTAATCTTGCTGTAAAGAAAGGTACTTTGAGTAAGAGTAGAGCTGAAGAAGCCTTTAAAGCCGTTGAGGAGGAGCTACATTGAGAATTCTACTAGCAGTTAACAAGAATATGTTCAGAAGTATAATTGATGCTCTCTCAGCAGTTAAGCCAACTCCAAAAATCATTGTCGCTAGTGATGACGAGGATGTCGAGGTCTTAAGCCTACAGCTAGGTTACGAGTACAAAAGACTTAGAGATATAGAGGTAGCCGAGAACTTAACAGATGTTGATATAGCCATACTTGCTCTAGACAATGACTACGCCAATATATCCCTGCTAAAGCAAATTAAAGGCGTAGGCATACCAATTGTTATAGCAGTGCTTCACAACAAAGAGAATAGAGCTACCCTTATAGGAGAAGGCGCTAGCTATATCATAGACATTGACAGCTACCTTCAAACCGGCATAACAAGCCTTTTACTACCTGATACATGGATTACAGTAAACCCCATAACACCATTACAGAAATTCGTTGTTGCAGTCTATAGGGTTCTTAGGAGAGGATTACTAGGTATATCAATAAATGATCTAGAGTCTGCTGTTAAAGGCATACACATATATTTAGAGCATTTCAATAGATTTGGAACAAGAGCAGAAAATCCCACGATCTCACCAGGTGATTTCATTATTGTTGCAGGGCTTGAAAATGATGTGAAGAAAGCTATCAATGCAATTGAGACGCTTTTTAGAAAGATTGAGGAGATGCATGCCTCAAGAATCTCTCAGCAGATTAGATTGAGAGAGTACGGGTAGAAATATATGGATGAAGTGATAAGTATCCTGAGTTCAGTAGAACCACTACTCTATAGAGTTATTGCGGCAACAATTATTATTGTTGCTACATACCTACTAACTAAAGTTCTTGATAAAATTATAGGCGCATTTGTTAAGGGCGTTGAGACAGAGTTTATAGCCAGACTCTCTACTATGTTAAGGCTCTTTCTCTACATACTCGCTATACTTATAGCCGCTTCAATACTTGCGCCAGAGATAACCATGTTCTCAATAATGGTCCTACTAATTGGGTTAGCACTCATTGTAATGTTTTACGATGCTCTTAGAAATCTCGGTGCAGAGCTATATGTTAGGTATAGAGGCATCGTTAGGAAGGGTGATTGGATAGAGGTTGATGGTCGTGAAATACATGTACTGGATCTAGATGATTTTGGTGTTTGGGGTGAGACAGTAAAGTTTGAAAGGGTATTTATACCCTACTCAAAGCTTATCAATAGCGTAATAGTCAATAGGCTTACGGTACTAGGTCTTGTAAGTAAGGTGCAGGTGCAGACACCATTAACGTATAGTGTTGATGCTGTTAGATCCGCTATTGAGAAGGCTCTTTTAAGTATTAAGGAAGAGCTTGCCACGGAACCCGAGGTCAGGTACCTTGGCAGTGCTGAAAACATGCATAACTTCGTTGTTGAGATTAGAGTAATCAACTTTAGGAAGCTGAACAGAATCATCACCTCCTTTGAGTCTGAGCTCAAGAAGCTTATTCCAGAGTCTATCGTTAAATCATGAGTATAGCAGTATATGCAAGGAGTGTTGAAGCTGTATGGAGGATGAGAGACAGAAGTACATCAAAATATGGACTACACATTCAATCCTTTACAGCTTCTCAACAACAATCTCAGTAACGTACTACCAGGCATATGCTGTAAAGGTTCTAGGCTTTGATGTTGGAGCCCTCGGAAACATAACATTCCTTAACCTGGGCGCAATATCCATCGGCAACGCTTTGGGAGCTCTGATAGTATATCGCTTGAGAAGTAGAAGAGTGTTGCTATGGAAGATCTTTACAACGCTGAATCTATTATTCTGGGCACTTACCGGGTTCTCAGACGCCTTGAACCCCTATGCAGTATACCTATTCATTTTCTTGGCACAGTTTGGGGGAGCTATTGGCGGGCTTGCATACTCTGATACAATATCAGACCTTATACCTAAGAGCATATCCGTCTCAGTCTTTAGCAAGGTAAACACATACACTCTTTCAGCTGCTGTACTAAGCCTTGCAATATCGACAACATTCTCACTTAATCCCAGGATAGGCATTATACAGCTATACAGGGTTCTATATGGTCTAGCACTTGCCTCAGCAGTTCTCTCAGCCTCTGTTCTATGGCTTATGAAGGATATTGTGAAAAGGGAGAATGCTGCAATAAGCTTTAGAGAGTTCTATGGCGATGTGCAGAGACTTCTCAGTGATCCTCCTATAAGGTCTTACATAACCTTTCTATCTATGTTCACGTTCTTTGTAAACATTCCTGGCGCTCTCTGGAACTACTACGTCATAAAGGTGTTTGGAGGTAACGAGACATGGATATCATTAAACACCATATCTAGTACACTAGCCAACGCCATTGGCAACTACATATTTGGGAGATTTGCTAGCAGGACGTCACGAAAGAAGGTTATCGTATTTAGCATTGCACTCATATCTATGGTACCAATAGTCTTTCTCTTTTCAAACACCATGTTGAAGCAGATTGCAATGAACGCTTATTCAGGTTTCAGCTGGTCTGCTTTCAACCTTCTTACAGGTATATACAATCTTTACTTAGCGGGAGAGAAAAGGATACACATGATATCTCTAATTGGCGTAACAACAAATATTCTAGCCGCTGTAGCCACAAGGATTGGAGCATTCATAGCCTCTATAAACCTCCTATCCATGCAACTAACATTTGTTGCCTCAGCTATTGGAAGACTCATTATGTTATTCTACGCTAGGAAGCGCCTTGTAGAGCTATAGTCTCAACTCATTAATCTGTCTACATCCTTTTATTGATGCTTCAAATGCTATTCAGTGTTTTGGAGTGTCAAAAATGTGGCTAGCCATAGCCTCAACATCTTATGGAGTTCTATCAGCGTTTGACCCAATAATATTCATCTACATAGCGTATGTACTTGGAGCTAGCAGTGTTTACATGGGCATACTAAGCGCCTCGTGGAGCATAACATACATTGTGTTTAGCAGGGTTATGGGATCTTTGGCCGATACTGGCAGAAATAGATTGCTAGCTCTGCTAGCTCTTATAGCAGTTATACCCATACCTCTACTCCTGAAAAACCCTAACCAAATCACCGCATTGCTAGCCTATAACCTGCATGCCTTAGCCATAGCAATGCTAAACCTATCGCTATCTGTTAGCATCTTAGAGAACTTTGAGAGTGCTGACTGGAACATAGTAAACACTGTTAACAGAGTCTTGAACAATGTTGCTAGAGGCTTTACAATAATTGCAATGGCTATGCTGGGTCTCGGTGTTTTCCAGCAAGCCTTGCAGATCCTCATAGTTTTAATGGCTTTGACTCTAGCTGTAATCCCTTCAATCTACATGCCTCTTCATCGAAAGCTCTACATGTTTGAAAAAACCCTTGATAAGGTAGGGCTCTACGTCAAGGCCTCCACATCCTTGCTATACCTAGACAAGCCCAAGGTTGCGACAGAGATCTTTGAAAAGGTTTGGAACTCTACGAGTAGTGTTCCCTCACCAGCTAAAATAATTGTTGGGATTATGGGGGCTGTTATAGTTGGAGACTACATATTTACAGTAATCCCAGTCATTATGAGGAAAATGCTAGGAGTTTCGGTTATGTGGTCAGCTTATGGAATAGCGGCCATAGTTTCAGCAGTAATTGGTATTGGTTTAAGTAGAATAAGCTCTTCGAGCGCAACAAGAAAAGCCTTTGCTGTTGCAGTGCTTAGGCTTGCTGTACTCTCGCTAGGTCTTGGATTTGTAAGGGATGTAATAACATTGGCTATGTACATCATACTTTCATCAGCACTCTTCCTAGTGCTTGACATCATGCTCTACAATGCCTATGTTCTTGCACGCGCTGGTTACGGCACATCAACGTACTTTATAGCTAGGGAGATAGGATCTATAATTGGGTCTCTTGCTGGAGGAGTAATCTATAGCCTGTATCCAGATCTATACATCTATACAGCGATAGCTTTAGGCTTAGCAACAGCACTACCCCTAGCAATCTAGGGCGGTGTAACTCCATATACCCTGGTAATAACATCTACATTGATTTTATATAGATACTCCTCTGAAACCATTCCTTCACTCAATAACTTTAGCTGATTTTCAACGATTTGCCAAGGGTAAGAAGAGACCCCAGGTCTTTTTGGATCATCTATAAAGTCGCTTTCAATCATATAGACAGGCTTAAGCCTCTTAAATACTTCACTTAGAATGGGAAGCTTTCCTGGAACAGTGAATAGCAGACCAAGGGATTGTGCATGAACGGATGTCAGAACGTCCACATGGTGCAGTATCACCTTCTCTCTATTGAGCTGTAGCAAGGAAATTGCGTCAGCTATGCTCTTCGCTGTTACAAAACCTCCTTGCTCTAGGTGGAGATGTACAGGGCATTGAAGATCCCTTGCAATCTCTAGAGCTCTGCGAAGAATAATCTCTGAAGCGATAAAAGACTCTGGTGCTGCCTTATAGTGTGGTCTACCAATCTCACCAATGCCATCGATCAGCCCATCCTTTACAAGCTTAGCTATGTAGTTTAGAGCCTGCTCTGCAAATTCAATAACCTTTTCACTGTGCTTAGGATCCTGAGACACCATGCGATCTATTTCAGCAGGATGTATACCAGCAAAGCAAGTCACCCTCAAACCTTCTTCACGTGCAACTCTACACTCATTGATTAGTATATCGAAAGACTTTTTATAGCCCTCTAGAGTCTCATCAAGACCATAGTGGTGAGGCGGTAGAGAAACCAAAGCAATGAACCAGCCATTAACCTGCTTAAACTTCTTAGCAATGTTCCTGATGCCCAGACCTTTCACCGGATTTGTATGGCTATGCCCATCTGCGAAAACTAGCTTTGCACTCAATTTTCCAACCCTCAGGAGGGTGTGTAGTCATCACTCTTCAGACACTGGCAGTTTCATCACAAGAACAAGAATAGAGTATAGAATTAAAGAACTTTTCTACAATAATTATATAGCTTAACCTATACCTGTATGCCTCAGTCGAGGATAATTTCATCACAGTTCAAGTCGGCTCTTCCTCATCATCGCAGAAAGTTTGGTGAGGAAAGAGAGTAAAAATAGTTATAGTTTCAGAGCTTATGCTTGTGGTGCTGCACTTGGCTCCTTCTTGATCTCTTCTTCTGTCCTTCTTCTCTTGACAGCTCTATCAAATATTATCCAGTTTCTATACCACTCCTCATTCTCTCTCTTCAAGAGTTCGAGAATCATTCTGGCAAGATCCTTTGTTGTTATCTCCTTGACGCCCTGATCAAGAAGCCTACCCTCAATGATTTTAGCAATCTTTCGCGCAACCTCAAGTGGTGCACCAGCCTTCAAGCAACTGACAACTATTTTCTCTGGCACAAACTCCTCTCTAGAGCCATCCCTTTTTACAACAACTATAGCCATGATTTCACACGAAGAGAAAAAAATGCTTGAGTAGTTTAAAAGCTGTAGTGATCAATACCACTAGTAGATGGTTTGTATGGCTCCTCGCATAATTATTGTATCGGGTCTCCTGGCCTATGACTCTGGGAAAACATGGCTTCTAATCGGGTTAGCCAAGAAGCTTAGAGATAGGGGCTGTAGAGTAGCAGTTTCAAAACCTGTTGCAGGGCATAGCATGTGGAGCCAGTTCAAAACATACCTCCATAGCCTCGAGAATAGAGTCCTTGTAGGAGAGGATGTGATGAAGTATGTAACGCTTCTAGGCTTGGACAAGAGCTTGATACCTATTATAAATCCTATAGATATTATGCTTGCTCCTCCTGATCCAGCAAAATACATAGATTCTGGTAATGTTGATGAATACTTATCTGATTTGGAGGATCAGTTTAAGCAGATGATCCTAGCTAGGTACACTGACTGTGCATCTGGAGGCTCAAGGCATTTCATATTCGAGGAGAATGTGGAGAGGTTGCCAAGAACATTAAAGCAACTTGTAGAGAGGTTGGCAAGCGTTTTGAATGCTGAAAAGGCTAAGCCTAGAAACTTTATTGAAACCCTTCACAGCCTTGACCTTGAAAAGAACCTGATGCTTTGCTTAGAGAGTATTAGTAAAGGTAGTGATGTAGTTCTTGTGGAATCCTTCAATGATGCCGTTACTCCTTACCCACAGCTCCTAAAGATAGCTTCAACACTATTAGTGGTTATGCCTGCTGCCGTAGCTGTGTATAGAGACCTTGGAAAGATAGAGTCTGTGGTTCGAGATGTCACAAAGAAATTAGGTGAAGCAGGTTTTAGAACAAGCGTACTTATGTCAAGGCTTAGACCAGAGAAACTCATATCCTTTGCTCCCAGAACACATGAGCTTGAACCTGACGAAGCGTTTGACTCCTTAGCGGATATTGTTAACTGCTAGAAGTAGATTCTATTCTAAGCATTGTTTACACTTAAAAGTTTTATGTACAATAATCTTAAAAAATGGTGATGAACTTTTCGGGGAGATTGAGTTGGTGATGAAGCGGTTACCCAGCTGATTAACTTACGCTACAGCGCTTTTCCTGCAAGAACGTTCTCCACAGACTTTATGTAGTTCTTCACCTTCTCAGGTATGTTCTCAATATCTACTGATGCAAAGCCTCTTACAAGAGCTGATACAGCTTCATCCCTTGTGAAGCCTTTGCTAACCAGGTAGTTTATCTCATCTTCGGCAAGCCTACCTATGAATGCTTCGTGAGTTAGTGACACATTAGGATCTAAAGCTATTAGCTCTGGAATTGTTTGAACGTACGCTTTATCGGATAGCATTAACCCACCACATTCTATATGTCCTCTTGAATTGCCTTTACCAACTATTCTAGTCCTCATAATAATTCTTGACTCATCCCTGGCCAACGCCCTCATTATGAGCTCTGCTCCTGCATCTTCACCAAGAATCTCAACCCCTTCACCAGCATCAATATGCGAATCTCCTAGACCAAGTAGTATTGATACCATCTTCGCCTTTGCCCCTGACTTTAGGTAAACCTTTGGATATGTCTGTAATGTTTTAACTCTAGACATGTTCACGTAGTAGGTTATGTACTCCCCTCCCTCATCAACGCTTACAACAGTTCTAGACCTTACATGAGCCACCTTATTCCATGAGTGAACCATTACGAAGCGAAGCTTTGCATCTTTACCGACATAGAACTCCGAGACATCAACGTGTAGTCCTAGCACCTCAGGCGCAATGGTGCATCCCGTATATACAGTTGCTTCAGCGCCATCCTCAACAACTACAATATTGTGAGGTGCCTGAAGTCCTCCATAGCTCATGTAGAGGCATGCCATTATTGGTTCCTCTACCTTTACTCCTCTCTTAACTCTTATGTAATATCCCCCTCTACCCTTCAAAGCTGCTAATGCCGTATACTTATCTGTTGCAGGATCAATAAGTTTCCAGAAGTATTCACGTGCTTCATCAGGTCTCTGATCTATGAAGTCCTCTAACCTCATTACTTCAACTCCTGGTATTCTACTTATGTACTGGAAGTACATCTGGTCAACTTGAAGGTATAGCGCATTTGCATTTAGGTTTACGCCAACCTCTTCAGCTCTTGACAGATCTATAGAGCCTCTAACCTTTTTATCCTCCACACCTATAT
>JAPWUB010000027.1 GCA_028275745.1 Desulfurococcales archaeon
TAGCATTAGTTGTTGTTCCAGTAACAATCTTTGCAATGATTTTCTCAAAAGATGTTCTCTACCTTTTTTATGGCTATGAGTACGCCACCATGTCACAGTACCTTCCACTTCTGTTAGCACCAAACCTACTTGCAGGATTAGGAAGCATTGCATTACCAGCCCTGCTTAATGCTATTGGAGATACCAAGGCAAATATGATCTCCACCATAATCTCAACATCAATCTTCATTCCACTATCAATCACATTGACGTATAGATGGAGGTTATGGGGCTTCCTAACAGCCTCTTTCATATCATCAATTTCAGGACTGATATATCTAACACTTCGTACAAGGAAATACATTGTAAGGCCAATTGATTACGGATACAGCATTAAGATCTACATAGCCACAATAATATCATCAGCGCTTTCATCAATAGTATTCGTCGCTCCATTACCAAAACCAGTAAGCTTGATTAGAATTGTAACAGGCTTTGTACTATTCATTCTCTCTTACATACCCACACTAATAGCTTTACGAGCCATTGAAGAGAGGGATCTACAATTTATTACAGAAGCTTTCAAGACCTTCCCCATAGTAAATAATACTATAACAATCCTTGTAAAGTACGCTAAAACCGTAATGAAGTTAATGAACAGATGAAGACAATAACCGTAGTGAGCATATATAGTTTAGAGTTAAGACCTTGCACAAAGCTTGAATCGCAATAACATCAGAAAAATCTTCTTCCTTATGACAACATCGATACAGCAATCTGACGTATGAGGAGGTGATAGAAATGACACGCCTTCATAATTTCTTTTGGTCTTTGAATCTTTTAGAGCGTTTGTTTGTAAAAAGGCTCTCATGGTAATGTGTGTTTGGCAAAATTGAGTACCTTGCACAACATCTTGAGGCTTCCAAGGCTCAAAAACTTTTAAACCTATCATAATTTAAGCAATATTCTTCGTGATAACAAAT
Source organism: Desulfurococcales archaeon (assembly GCA_028275745.1). Classification (GTDB taxonomy): domain Archaea; phylum Thermoproteota; class Thermoprotei_A; order Sulfolobales; family Ignisphaeraceae; genus Ignisphaera. Next base: position 963 of record JAPWUB010000027.1, read on the forward strand.
GCGTGGATTAGATAAGTATGCAAGGCTTCTTGTCGGGTATTGTACAGAAGTACGAAAACTTGATGAAGTTCTTATATCAGCTTCTATTGAAGCAATACCCCTAGTCAGGGAGCTATGGAGAGAAATTGTGTCTAGGGGTGCCTACCCGCGATTAGTACTTGCAGATGACGTTCTCACAGAGATTTTCTATAGGTATGCACCACGCGAACTTCTAGAATACCTTTCACCTATAGACAGGTTCATAGCTGAGAAGATAAATGTGAGGATAAGTATTCTATCACCGACACATACAAAGCCACTTATTAGCGTAGATCCTGAAAGAATTAGTACAAGATCCAAGGCTACTAGGGAACTCACTGAGATCTTTATGCGTAGAGATGCTAGTGGAGATCTTAGATGGGTTGTAGCTCCCTATCCAACAAATGCATTAGCACAAGAAGCTAATATGACGCCACTGGAATTCGAAGAGTTTGTTTACAAGGCGCTAAAACTATATGAGCATGATCCTGTACAGGCGTGGATTAATCAAGCAAAGATGCAGGAAGGAGTTATTAGATTGCTTTCAAAGGTTGATGAGCTTCACATAGTTACTGATAACACAGATCTTTTGGTAAAGGTTGGCGGAAGGACTTGGATAAATGATGATGGCAAGAATAACATGCCTGGCGGAGAAGTGTTTACAGCACCTCACGAAGATGGTGTAGAAGGTTACATAGTGTTTGAGTACCCCGCTGTTTACCGAGGTTACGAGGTTGAAGGGGTAAAACTTGTATTTAGACGAGGAGAAGTAGTTGAAGCTAGCGCTATTAAAGGTGAAGAATTCCTAAAGAAGATGCTAGCAACAGATGAAGGTGCTAGAAGAGTTGGTGAGTTTGCATTTGGACTAAACTATGATATAACAAGGTTTACAAAGGAGATACTATTTGATGAAAAGATTGGAGGAACAATCCATATGGCGTTAGGTGCAGCATACCCAAGAACAGGAGGTAAAAATTCCTCTGCCATTCACTGGGACATGGTAAAGGACATGAGGAGAGGAAAAATATATGCAGATAAAGACCTCATATACGAGAATGGAAGATTTATAAAGGATATCGCATGACTGCGCCATGATTGTGCTTGAAATAGCGAAAAACAGTATTATTGCTAGGAAGTGGCGTATAAATGACATAGAGGAAGCTGTGTACACACTTGTTCAGCTCATACCTATAGGGTGCACAACAACATACAAGGATGTAGCAGAGGTTCTCAATATATCGCCTCGCCTTGTCGCTAAGTTGCTTAGCAGAAACAGAAATCCCATTATAATACCTTGCCACAGGGTGATAAGATCTGATGGAAGCTTAGGTGGGTATACCATTAATGGTGTTAAAGCTCCCGAGATTAAGAGAAGATTACTTGAGATTGAATCCAATGGAAGACCGTGCAGGTTTAGATTAAGCGAATATCTAGGTCTATATCATTAGCTTGTCTAGGGTTGAGCTAGGAGAATAACATGAATGAAAATTGTTTCAAGTGACTGTAACTGTCTTAGCGTAACACTTATAGTACCTTTTCATCAGCTTTAATTAACAATTAATGAGTAGCTGAAGCTGTAAGGGATAGAGATGGTTGATAGGATCTCAAAGATTTTGATATCAAATAGGGGGGAAATTGCTGTTAGAATAATAAGGACGTGTAGAAAGCTAGGCATAAGGACTGTGGCTATATACACGAATGTAGATGCTAATGCACTTCATGTTAAGCTAGCTGATGAGACCTATTCCCTAGGGTCTAACCCCTACTCTTACCTAGACATCGAGAAAATAATTAGTATTGCAAAGAAGAGTGGAGTAGATGCTGTACATCCAGGTTATGGATTCTTATCAGAGAACGCCAAATTTGCTAAAACTGTTGAGGATTCGGGCATTATATGGATTGGCCCTAAATGGAACTTGATAGAATTGTTAGAGTCAAAGTCTAGAACAAGACTTATTGCCCATGAAATAGGTGTTCCAATAGTTCCAGGGTCGCTAGAGCCTGTTAGTCTTACTGAAGCTAAGAAAATTGCTGAGAAACTTGGGTTTCCAGTACTAATAAAGGCTGATAGAGGTGGTGGAGGAAGGGGCATAAGAATTGTTAGGAGTATGGAAGAACTAGAAAGGTTATTTGATGTCGCTATTGAGGAGATTAAGACCTCGTTTGGCTCTGACAAGGTTTACATAGAGAAGTATATCCCCAGACCAAGGCACATTGAGGTCCAAATATTGGCAGATCAACATGGCAACGTTATAGCACTAGGTGAAAGAGAGTGCAGTGTTCAGCGACGATACCAGAAGGTTATTGAAGAAGCTCCTTCACCTGTTGTTACAGAGGAGGAAAGAAGAAAAATATATGAGTATGCCATAAGGTTTATGAAACGTGTGGGCTATGTAAATGCAGGTACCGTAGAATTTATCAGAGATGATCAGGGCAACTACTACCTCATAGAAGTTAATAAGAGAATACAGGTAGAGCATCCTGTAACGGAAATGATTACAGGCATAGACATTGTTGAGCAACAGATAAGGATTGCAGAAGGTAGAGAGCTAGAAATTAAGGAGAGTATATATAGATTTAATGGGCACGCAATTGAGGCTAGGGTCTATGCCGAGGATCCTGAAAAGCTTTTACCATCACCAGGTACTGTAACATGGGTTGAGTTTCCTAAAACTGAACATGTCAGAATAGACCATGCACTTGCTCCAGGCATTGAAATTCCACCATATTATGACCCTCTGATAGCAAAGGTTATCGCATGGGGCAGAACAAGAGAGGAGGCAAGAACTAGGCTCATAAAAGCCTTAACAGAATTCAAAGTAGAAGGTATAAAAACTTCGATACCACTACTCATAGATGTACTAAGCTCGCCAGAATTCATTGAAGGAAGAGTACATACCGAGTTCATGAACGAATTTATAAGGAGTAGAATGCAAAGGAAAGAATAAGATTTAAATTTAGCCTTGTATTAAGAGGATAGCGGCCACAACCTGAGGGAGCTGTGTTGAATAGAGACAAGATTATTGGGGCAGGACTCGTAATCGCATCAGTAATAGCTACAGTGCTTATAGCTTATCTACTATTCTTTGCAGGGGAAGCAATAGCGATACTAACATTAAAGGCTATAGTTATGATAGCTGTTCTCGCATTAGCAGGTATAGTTGGGTGGATAGGCTACACATTAGCAACAACACCTCCACCAAAACCTATAGAGGAAATAGAAAAGGAAATAGAGGAGGAATTAAAGAAACTTGAACAGGAACAAAAACAGCAGTAACAATGAGTCTAAGAATGCGATGATTATATTCTTTTTCCATTCTTTTTAGGATTAAATAAGGCATATATTTTCCTATAGGATATATTCTTCACAGGCTCTGAGCATGGGTGAAGAAGTTAAGAGCATATATGTTCTTGATGTGAGCTACGAGGTTGTAGGAAACGAAGCACATGTAATTATATGGGGGATCGATGAAGAAGGTAAAAGGGTTTTACTGAGAGACCGAAAGTTTAAGCCATACTTCTACGCTATTATAGATCCTCAGTATCTAGACAAGATAGAATTGATTAAGAGTGCAATAAAGAGACTTAGTACTGCTAAGTCACCAATCACATCTATTGAAGAAGTCGTTAAATTCTTTCTAGGTAAGCAAGTAAACGCACTTAGAGTTGAAACAACAATTCCAGAGTATGTTAGAACGTATAGAGCAGACATAGCAAAGATTCCCGGCATTAGAGCCGTGGTTGAAGCAGATATAAGGTTTTCTCTAAGGTACTTAATAGATCACGACATAAGTCCATGCACATGGCACAGGTTTAAAGTAATTAAAAAGAGTAAGTCACCTGAGTACAGAGTTGATGAAGAGTATGAGATTGTAGAGGTCCTAGACAGAGATGAATCAAGACTTTTGCCTCCAAAATTAAGAATCCTTGCATTTGATATTGAAGTTTATAATCCTCGTGGAGCACCGAAACCTGATAGAGATCCCGTAATAATTATTTCATTAATGAACTCTGAAGGCGAAATAATTCAGTTACAAGCACAGGATAAAGATGATAGGAAGCTTATAAGGGACTTTGTTGAGTATATTCAAAGGTATGATCCCGACATTATTGTTGGCTACAACTCAGACAACTTTGATTGGCCTTACTTAATTGAGAGAAGTAGAAGGCTAGGCATAAAGCTTGATGTATCTAGGAGGAAAGGAGCTGAACCAACTAGAAGCACCTATGGACATATCTCAGTGCCTGGCAGACTTAATGTTGATCTCTATAATTTTGCGGAGGAGATATCAGAAATTAAGGTTAAGAGCCTTGATGAAGTAGCTGAGTATCTCGGTGTTATGAAGAAAAGTGAAAGAACCAATGTTCCGTGGTATGAAATCTACAAGTACTGGGACGATGAGAAACTTAGACCCATATTACTTCAGTATGCTAGAGATGATGTCATCTCTACATATGGAATAGCTGAGAAGTTGTTACAATATGCGATGCAACTCTCAAGCATTACTGGGTTACCACTTGATCAAGTGGGTGCTGCAAGTGTTGGTTTCAGACTTGAGTGGTTCCTAATCAGGGTTGCTAAAGCCAGGAATGAGCTGGTTCCTAATAGGGTTGAAAAAGAAGAGTATGAAAGTTATAGAGGTGCAATAGTTTTAGAGCCTAGGAAAGGTGTGCACGAAGATATTGCTGTACTTGACTTCTCATCAATGTACCCAAGCATAATGATTAAGTATAATATAGGGCCCGACACTCTTGTCGCTGATGAGATGTGCGAAGATTGTTATGAGGCTCCTGAAACTAGGCACAAATTTAGGAAAGATAGGGATTCGTTCCTAAAAGTTGCCCTTCTAACACTTGTAGAGGCTAGGAAGCGTGTAAGAGAGGAGATGAAAAAGTATTCCCCTGACACCCCTGAATATAGACTTCTTGACGCTAGACAAAGAGCTTTAAAGGTGTTAGCAAATGCTTGCTACGGCTACATGGCTTGGGTTGGCGCAAGATGGTACTGTAAGGAATGTGCAGAGGCTGTTGCTGACTTTGGTAGAGAAACCATAAGGAAGGCAATCATGTTAGCAAAGAGTCTAGGGCTTGATGTTATATATGGAGATACCGACTCATTATTTGTAAAGTATAGTAAGGAAGCTGTAGAGAAGCTTATTAAGCTTGTAGAGAAGGAACTAGGACTTGAGATAAAGGTTGATAAGATCTATCAAAGAATATTCTTTACAGAGGCTAAGAAGAGATACATAGGGCTTACAACTGATGGTAGGATAGATGTTGTAGGCTTTGAGGCTGTCAGAGGTGATTGGGCTGAGATAGCAAAGGAGATGCAAGAAAAAGTTGCGGAGATAATACTGAAAACAATGGATCACAGAAAAGCTGTTGAGTTTGTTAAAAATGAAATTGAGAATCTTAGAAAGCTTGCAGCAAGCAATGCTATAGATATTAGCAAGTTCATAATCTGGAAGACGTTGTCCAAACCATTAGATGAGTATGAAGCTGAAGCCCCACACGTGACTGCTGCAAAATATCTGATAAAGATGGGGTACAACGTTGAAGTAGGCGATAAGATTGGGTATATTATAGTCAAAGGGTCTGGAAAGATATCTGAAAGAGCAAGACCATACATCTTGGTTAGCCCTAGTGAAATAGACATAGATTACTATATAGAGCACCAGATAATCCCTGCCATCCTTAGAATACTTGGGTACTTTGGTGTAAGCGAGAAACAGCTAAAGGGTGTTGGAAGAAGCGGAAAAACTCTATTTGATTATAGCAAGAAGTAGCTATGACAATGTGCCAAATATATCCTGGAAGGTAACTATATAGAGGCTATCGGGTTTCTTAATCACATTACCTAACCTTACACCTAAAACAAGCTTTACACCTTTTTCTGATGCCACATCAATAAGCCTCTGTGTTATGACACCATCAAAGACTATTGCGTACACCTTTCCAGGCTCCATCTGCTGAAGCTTTTCCACCAAGTCCCTCACAGGCACTCTCATAATCTCATTCCAATTGCTATCGTATAGAAGCGCCTCTAGTGAACCAATAAGCTTCTTACCTTCTTCAACAACTTTAATGGGAATCTCAAACTTCTCAGCAACCTGAGGAGCAGCTGGCTGAGGTAGTACCGGCTGGGCTTCGACAGTTGGCTGTTCTTGAGCTACTTGAGGTTGAGCGACCTGAGGTGCTACCGTCTCCTCTACCATCATTGTTGTGACTGCTTCCTCAGCCTTAGGTGCCTTCGGCTTAGCTTCAGCAACTTTAACCTCCTTTTCCTTCTTTTCAAGCATTTCAAGGAATTGTTTTGCTGGAATTGCGCTCTTCAATGCTTTTGCTATCTCCTTTGCTGTTAACTCCTCAACCTCTTTTCCTGGAGGCGCTCTGGCAACATAGTCTACATCTGCAACTTTGCATACATCACGAGCTATTAACTCTCCCATCCTGTCCCCATCAACAAATAGTATTGCTGTCTTCCTGGCTGCGAGCTTTATTATGGTTTCTGGAACCCTTGAGCCGTGGGCTCCTTCAAGAGCTATAACGTTCCTATAACCATATCTCAACAGATTTAGCACATCTGCCCTACCCTCAACAATTATTATTGTATCGGAGGTCTCAACATCAGGTCCTGCAGGTAGTTTCTCTGGACCGTAGTAAATCAATTCCGCAACTCTTACAGCCTCATTAATCTTGTTTAGTATCTCCTTTAAATCAGGTGCTTTTTCTACAAAGAACTTCTTTGCAAGCTCTACAGCTCTATCCATAATTTTCTTTAGTTTTTCCGCTCTTACATCGACAATATCTATAACTTGTATCTTTGCTGAATAAGGTCCTACCCTCTCCACACTTTCTATCGCGGCAGCAAGAAGCGCGGTTTCTATTCTATCTAGATTTGATGGAATCAATATCTCTCCCACTGACTTACCTTTCTCAGACTTTAGCTCAACAACTATTCTTCCGATCCTGCCCTTATCCTGTAACTCCCTTAAGTCAAGCTCTTCTCCAAACAATCCCTCTGTAAATCCAAATATCGCCCCTATAACATCTGACTTCTCTACTTCACCATCAACTTCTATCTTCGCTCTAATCACATATTTTGCCATAGACATACACCATACCTCTACCTAGTCACTCGTTGCATTATCTGCTCTAACTCCGTCCACAACTCTTTGTCAGACTCTAGCACCGATCTAATTGGCTTAATTATCCTTATAAGCTCACTTGCTACTGCATTCTTGAGGTCTAGAGGATGTATAGCTCCCTCTCTATAGAGCTTCTCTAGCTCCTCATAGCTGTAGACCTCAATAACGCCTCCATGTTCAGGCTTTCGCTCAATAACAAATCTCTTATTACCTTGTGCAAAAATTATGTGCTTCGCTATAGCCATTACAGGGTTTGACTCTACCTCCTTTGGCGGACAATATGCTGTACGAATCTTCTTAACAATATCTTCATCGCTATCTATAACAAATATTGCATCTTCAGGCTTTGATTTGCTCATTTTTATCTCTGCATAAAGTTCGTCAATCTCAATATTCTGTGCTGAGCCCATCTTTGTAGCACTCCTTAGTGATGGAAGTAATGGTGTATGGATAGCTATGGGCTTCTTGTACCCTAACTTCTCAGCAACATCTCTTGCAAGCATGTGTGCTTTACGCTGATCTATACCGCCAAGAGCTATGTCTAGATCCATGTGGAAGATGTCTGCCACTTGCATTAACGGGTATATCAGTTTAGAGAAGTCAAGCTCGGCTTCGCTAGCTTTTCTACCCATTATAGTTAATGCTCTCTTAACCCTACTAAGTGATACATTCTTAGCTATTCTCAGCACCTTCTCCCAGTACCTAGCATCATTAACGAGCTCATCTGCGTAGACAACCCTTACTCTACTCATATCAACGCCTATGGCTTCAAGAACCTTTACAACATGTCTTGCAGCCGCTCTTATTAGGTTCAAATCTCCTCCAAGCTTATCATTTATCCAGGCATGCCATGTAGCTGCAAATAATATCATCTCGACTCCTGCATCAACAAGATCTTTAAATTTGTACATCCATACGAGCCAACCAATATGAACTATTCCGCTAGGTTCGAAACCTATATATCCCTTCAGCTTTTTTCCTTCTTCAAAAGCTCTTCTAAGCTCATCTTCGGTGACTATCTCAACAGTATTCCTCTTAACAAGCGTAAGTCTAGATGAGATATCCATAAGTATTCAACCACAGATTAGGTCTGTAAACTAGGCTTAATCTTATTTGCTAGGACTGAGAATATAGAGTCTATCGAAAGTTCTGCGAGTGTAATTGGGTAGAGAATCCCTATCTTCTCTAGCTTCTCTGGCTGTACTTCGCCCATGAAGCCTATATTGGCATCTGCAACAAATATATTGGCACACCTACCCTCCGTAAATAGACTCATATTACAAGGTCTAAGGCTGAGGTTCTCAGCAAGACCGAGTTCACTCATTAATGCATAAAGCGTTGCATGAACCTCTTCAAACCTTGTCTCGCTATCCATTATTGCCCAGCATACCTTCACCTCATTCCTCCATCTATTGTAACACTCATGGCAAGGCACTACAACCTCTCCTACTTCAAACACTTTAACGGGTTGAGGAATGTACTGAGAATTTCTAAGCACTTGAATTATTGATTGTAGAAGCATAGACCTCAAAGCATTTATCTCTACCGATGGTGCATTAACTATTGATACTACATCATTAAACCCTAGATCCTCTGCAAGTTTTCGCGGAACAAGTGTAAGCGTGTTCAACTCTACGTAGCCAAGACCTACAAGAACATCTCTAACAATGCTTATTACCGCCTGCTTTGTCAGCTTCTTCCTAATTAATGGTTTTGGCTCGATCTCCTCTATACCAATGTTCTCATAGCCGAGACCTATGGCTATGTCCTCAACGATATCAACTTGATGCAGAATATCGCCCCTATAGTACGGTATCTCCACATCTATATAGTCGTGTGTAATGGTCTTCACATTGTAGCCCATCCTCATTAAGGCGTCTACTATTCTGGAACTCTCACCCTCTATTCCTAGCCAATACCGCACAAAGCTTAAGTCTACGCGCATAATTCGAGAACTCAAATCTGGTGTTAAAACAGCTTTATCGGGGTATATAATTACTGCACCAAGAACTTCACCACCATAAAACGTTAATGCGTGAATTATTGAGTTGAGAACAATACTAATAGCATTTGCATCTGTTCCTGTAACATCTATCAGAATATTCCTCGTCCTCTCAGACAGCCTAGTAATATCACTGTTTATCACTGGAGGTAATGAAATTACCTCACCTCCTGATAATATTGCTGGGTGTAGATTCCCATTCAGTGCTATTGAACCGTATAGAGATCCTTGTTCTGTGCTTTCTAAGACTTGCCTAATACTCATCCTCCTAAAATCATGGAGAGGAATCATGGTAGTTTCATCGATATTCACATCCTTGTACTCTAACTCGGCTGATGGAAGCTTGTCAAGATCATGAAGCCCTATTGCAACCTTTCTCCTATTTCTACCAAAAGTATTATGAAGCCTTTCTTGAAACTCTATTAACAGCCTTAACTTCTCCTCATCAAGACCAACATTAGTTACAGCTGCAACTGCTATGAACGGTCTTTTAGCAGGGGGTTTTACATAGACTTTAAACGGCGCTCCCTTAAGCTTTATGTTGATAGGCTTATCAATGCCTAGGTATAGCCTAACAGCCTTAGCTATTCCCTCAACTGAGAACATATCTATTCTGTCGCTCTGAACCTCTATAGCTAGCTGACCATCCTCACCTACTTCAGACTCGCACTTAAGATTGAACAAAGTATGCCGAAGTGCTTCAATACTGTTAATTCCTGTAAGCCTCATTAATGTTTCAGGTCTTACTCTAACGACAGGCATTACTCTAACCACCTTAGGGTGAAGTAAGGTATAGCTTCTTTACCGATGGAAATCTTCTGACAAATTCTACATCACGTGAAAACAGAAGCCTTATATCATTAATTCCGTAGACTGCCATTGCAAGCCTCTCCACACCCATACCCCATGCACCCACAGGTAGCTTTACACCAAGAATTTCTAGAACCTCAGGTCTGAACATGCCAGCTCCAAAAACCTCTATCCATCCATATCCAGGCACATATGCGTAGCCTTCAACACTAGGCTCAGTAAATGGAAAGTAGGCTGGCTTGAACTTGAACTTTTCTATGCCTATAGCCTTCAAGATTTGGCTAAGTAGACCAAGCAATTTCCTAAATGTGAAACCTTCCTCCATTATAACTCCATCAAAATTTGTGAACTCTGGCGAGTGTCTAGGATCGGGATTATCCCTTCTAAACACTCTACCTATTATGTATAATCTTGCTGGAGGGTTCCTTCCTATCAAATGCCTTGCAGTAACAGCAGTCGTGTGAGATCGGAGCATAAGCCTTGATGCTTTCTCAAGAGACCATTTATATCTCCACCCAGTACTACCACTACTACCACCAAATTCGTGAACTGCCCTCACTCTCTTAATCACATCATCGAACCTTGAAATATCAGCGTAACCTTCAACAATTAGTATGTCATGAATATCTCTTGATGGGTGATCCTGTGCTTGGAATAGTATGTCGAAGTTCCATAGCTCTGGTATTATGTAATCATCATGAATTTCCTCAAACCCTAGATCCTCCATAACATCCCTAATCATGTCGATGAACTCCTTAAAGAAGTGCCTCTTTCCAGGATAGGTTATAGGGGGTAAAGCCTCTAGATTAAACGGCTTGAGTATGACCTCTCTCCACTTACCTGTTGCAAGAAGCTCATGAGTTAGCTTAGACACAGCTTTCTTGCTTATGAGCGTTCTCGCCTCTTCTGCAGAGACAATGAGCCTTACAAACCTTTGCTTAACTCTGCGAATCTCAATAAGCTTCCTCTTTACCAGCTCCTGAAAGACGGGGTCATTTTCAATACTTTTGTCAACTTCTCTTTCACTCAAGAACATCTTCAATATTTCTCTATGCTTATCTAATGGTGCAAATGAGATTAGTTTAGCTGTCCCTTTCTCTACCTTTATCCAGCCTCTTTTTATAGCCCAAATAATCCCGATACTTGCTATAGACTCGCCTAAACTACGTTTAATCTCGCTAACTGGTGCCTCTCCACCTACTTCTTGAAGAAGCCTGCAAACCCTTTCTTCAGGTAGCGATTCTATATAGCTCGCCCCTTCCTCGGTGACCTTTCCAATAACTTTGCTTTCCTCAATAACTTCAATAATATTTTTGGATTTGAGAAGCTCAAGTATCGATGATAATCCCTGCTCTGATATTCCTATAAGCTTCGCTAGCTCTGATATTTCAATAGGTTTACCCACTTCAATGAGCTTCTCAACGACTGCTACTTCACTAGATGATAATAAATGCGGCAAAACAATGATTGAACACCTACTCTTTGTGGCTCTCAAAAACTGGAATCTAGTGAAAAAATAAGGGTTTACTTTTAATGCATAAACATGTTACTCTACTTTACAATTCTCCTTAGGTTTTCTTCAATCCACTTCCTATTAACTTTCTTAACTGTTGCTGCTGTAAGCCTTGCTGTATTAACAAGATCATCTAAGTGAAGAACCTCAACAGCGCTGTGAATGTATCTTGTGGGAACCGATATCACTCCTACTGGTATACCCTCTCTCGCAATCTGCATTGCTGAGGCGTCTGTTGTACCACCACTTAAAACCTCAATTTGGTAAGGTATTCCTTCCTCCTTAGCAACCTCAGTAATTAGCTTAACTACTGCAGGGCTTACTATAACTCCTGAACCTGCTCTACCATCCATAATCTTTATCGCAGGTCCCTTACCTAAATATGTGAATCTCTCATGCTCAGCAACGCCAGGCACATCAGCAGCTATTGTAACATCTATGGCGATACCAAAGTCAGGAGCTATCGAAAAGGCTGCGGCTCGAGCTCCCTTTAGACCAACTTCTTCCTGAACCGTGGCAACAAAGTAGACATCAACATCAGTTTTAACATTTGCTAGCATCCTTGCCGCTAGAATCATTGCAACAACGCCTGCCCTATCATCAAAAGATTTCCCTGTTACAACATCAGGGTTCGCCAACCTCTCAACAGTTCTATCAAATACTGCTACCGAGCCTATAGTTACACCCATTTTCTCCACTTCATCCTTTGACGAGGCGCCAACATCTATAAAAAGCTCTGAAAGCGCCAAAACCTTTTGTGCTTCCTCAGGTTTCATTATATGAGGGGGTTTAACCCCTATAACTCCTCTGAAAATCTTACCATCTAGGGTTCTTATTAAGACCCTCTGTCCTGGGACTATCCTTTCATTCCAACCACCAATGGGTACAAACCTTAGGAAACCATCACTAGTAATTGCATTTATCATGAGCCCTATTTCGTCCATGTGTGCAGCTATCATTACTTTGCCTCCACCTTCACCCTTCTTCAACCCTATAACATTGCCCATCGCATCAATCCATAGCTTATCAACATATTGCTCAATTTCGTTTACAACAATATTCCTTACCTCATCCTCAAACCCTGAAGGACCTACTTTTTCACATAATTTCTTTAAGAGAGAGAATGAAATTTCTTTGAGCTCTGCCGTCATTAGGAGTCCCAGTAAACCAGTGAAATGCGGGGTAGACTAAATAAATGTTGATTATCGCAATAAGGTCAAAATTATTCTCTCTACAATGCCTTTCCTAGAATCTGCTTCTACAATCTTGTACTTCTTTGCCAACATTAACATATGCTCAATCTCCTCATTTGTTAGATCTAGAAATGAGGGGTATGCTCTTCTATATCTCATAATAGATGCTATAATCCTTGTTACATTTGAGGTGTTATGTGAGACCCTGGCAGATTCTAAATCTATAAACCTAGGTTTTAGTGGATCTCCACACTCAAAAATAACTTGGGTATCTGGTCTGCTAATCTCATTGATATCAATCCCTATTCTATCTAAACTATATGCAGCTTCAATTAATTTTGCAAATCCATTTCTTAATTGCTGAAGAGAGGCAGTAGCTATAAACTCCTTGAGCGTGGGACCATCAATAAACTCCCTTACGATGAAGTCCCTGGAGTATGTATATACCTTGGGAACAAAACCGCTTACTTTAGCAAGTATTAGGAGTTCTGCTTCTCTCTCTAGAGAATCTCGTTTTGAGTCCAATCTCCTAATCTTAACAGCAACCAATTCATTGTTATACCTTGCAAGCACAACAACAGCTGCATGCCCTTTACCCACAACTCTTACACCACCTTCAAGCACTACTTTACCAAAGTCATAGATTTCTACCACACCCAAACCCCTAATTTGCGAAAGCCTGCTAAAGCAACATTCCTCCTCTACCCTAGGAAAACACAAAACCTTACACAGCTTCTCCCTATCAACTATAGGTTTAAGCTCATAATCCCTACACAACATAATGCTACCAGCAAGTCATTAACTCTAGCAAAATATTTATGTAACCACTTATCAAAGAGCATCACATTACTATTATCTAAAGTCAGCATTAAGAGTGTTGAAAGAACTTAATTGATATTATTTGCATTAGTAATTTAGCGATCCTTATTTCAATATGCAAAAATTTAAATACACGTGCTTAGAGGATAAAATATTGTGTGAGCAAAAATGCCTATGTGGAAATGTAAGGTATGCGGATTCGTATTCGAAGGGCCTGAACCACCAGAGAAGTGTCCAAAGTGTGGAGCACCAAAAGATCAGTTTGTTAAGTTGAGTGAAGAGGAAGAGAAGCTAATTCTAAGAGCAAGACTGACAAATAGTCTCCATATGGAAGCTTACACCCTACTTCAAAGATTACTCGAAATAGCTGAAAAAGGGATTCAAGACAACCTTGACCCGCCATGCGTGAAAATATTTACTGAAGAGAAGGAATTCGCATTAACAATGATGCAGAAGATCAAGGCAGAGCTTGAAGCTCATATGAAGAAAGGGAAGTGGTAAGTCATTCTCTTTTTATCTTATCCTACCTCTTTCAAAGAATTTCCTCCATTATTCTGCTAAAAGCTAATATTAGTCGATAGTTCTTTGTAGCTTAGTGAAGTTGAAAATGCCGGAGATAACAAAGAAACTACTGGAGGAGGTATGCTTAGATGCTGACGTACTGAAGCGTAAGGTTGAGGTATTAGAGAAAGAGTTAAGTGAGGTTGAGAAGCAGCTAGAGGAGCTTAAGGCTAGGAGGAATTACTTGAGGGAGGAGCTTAGGAAGAGTAAGAAGCGCCTAGAGGAGCTGGAGAGGCTATGCAGTAATGAGTGAATACAATGCATATATAGGTATAGA
>JAPWUB010000029.1 GCA_028275745.1 Desulfurococcales archaeon
GGGCAATCCCATTCGCGATAGGAGCTGTCTTGGCAAACCCAGAATTAAGAGCTATTGTGATAGGAGGAGATGGAGATATAGCTGCCATAGGAGGAAACCACCTGGTTCACGCAGCAAAGAGAAACTTCGACATGATAGTTGTGATGATAACAAACTTTGTGTATGGAATGACAGGAGGTCAAGTAGCTCCAACAACACCTAGGGGTGTGTACACAACAACCACGCCATATGGCAATCCAGAGTACCCACTAAATGTGATAAAGCTTGTCGCATCCTTGAATGCTAACTATGTTGCTCGCGCATCTGTTACTACTCCTCATCTAATTGAGCAGTACTTCTACAAAGCACTTGGTATGAAAGGCTTCAGATTCATCGAAGTCGTATCAACATGTCCTGAGGTGTATGGCAGGCACATAGGTCTTAGAGACCCTGCTGAAATGTTTAATGAGCTTAAGAAGAGGATAATATACAAGCCTAGGGCAAGCCCCGATGAAGCTGTTATAGACTGGAATAAGGGTATTGTTATTGGAGAGTTTGTTGAACGCAATAACCCATCATTTTTAGATATATTGAGAGGCGTGGGAAGTGGTGGAAGTGGATGAGGTATGAAATACTAATTGTTGGAAGGGGAGGTCAGGGGGTACTCCTACTAGGTAGAATACTAGGTGTTGCAGCAAGCAAGTATGCAGGGTTACACGCAACTGTAACAGAAGCATACGCGGCTGAGACTCGTGGAGGTGAAAGCAGGTCAGATGTTATAATAGCTTCATCAATATATGAAGCACCATATATAAAGGTGCTAAACGCAGATATGGCAATATTTATGTTCCCATTTAGAGTTGATGAGTATAAGAAGCTCCTGAAGGAAAGCTCTATCGTAGTAGTTGATGAAGAGTATGTAAATCCAGAGCTTTTCAAGGGATACAAACTAATCTCAGCAAGATTCGGTGAAATAGCAGAAAAAGCTACAGGAACACGAAGGGTTACAAACATAGTTATCCTAGGTCGAATAATCAAGGAATTAAAGTCTGTAGGCATATCAGAAGAGCATGCTAGGAGAGCGCTAGAGGAGCTAGTGCCACCAAGGTGGCTTCAATTAAACATCAAAGCATTTGAGGAAGGATTAAAGCTACCATAAAATAGAATCTTAATCTGTTGATACTAAAGCTTTACCAAAGTTTAAAGCATTTATAGAATAAAAGCCTTCAGCACTATAACCATCAATTTAGAATTTAAAAAGAAGACATTGAATTAAGATGATTATGTTAAAAACTCATGGATTTTGTTTAAATCTCTAGTTTCTTCACGGGTTCTGGCCGTTTTAATCCTGTTATCTGTGGTATTGTAGCTGCTCTCTGGAGATACTTTCTAGCTTCTTCAACATCCTCCTTCGGCACTTCTGTTACGCAGAACCACCAGTCGAAGCATGTGTACTTCTGTACCCTCTCCTTGGCCTGATCAATAGTGCTTGCTGGAGGCACTATAGCTTTCTCACCAATTATTCCGTTGTTTGGCCAGTTAGCTGGTAGTGCAACACCGTACCTGCTACTTACCTGTAGTGCTTTCAGCAGCCTTAGTAACTCATCAATGTTTCTACCAACCTCCTGTGGGTAGTACAGTATGGCTCTTATGATCCCCTCAGGATCCACAATGAATACAGCTCTAACGGTGTGTGTTCCTCCTAGTGGGAACATGTTCAGCTTCTTTGCTACCTCACCTGTTGGATCAGCAATTATTGGGAACGGTATTGATATGCCAAACTTCTCCTTTATCCACTCAATCCACTTTATATGCGAGAATGTGCTATCAACACTAAGCCCTAGAAGCTCTGCATTTAGCTTCTTGAAGTCCTCATACCTCACTGCAAACCCTATGAACTCTGTTGTACACACTGGTGTAAAGTCTGCTGGGTGGCTGAATAGCACTAGCCACTTACCCTTATAGTCGTCTGGTAGCTTCTTTGGTCCATGTGTTGTTAGTACAACCATTTCTGGAAACTTAGACCCTATTTGTAGTGGTAAACTCATATTTTGCACCTCAGTTTTACTAACTATGCTGGTTAGCTTTTTTAAATTTATCGTTAATTAAAGTAAAACAGCTCCTAGCAAAATGCTTACAGAGATCGTGGCACAATTCCATTATTACTTGTAGTATATTTTTCTATTTCTAGGAATTGAATTGCTTAAGTAGAACTAGATTAGTGAATTAAGTGGAACTGAATTAGTGAATTATTTAAGTAAAGCTTAAATTAGTCGACCATACTGTTGTCACTCACGGGAAATTTTTTTAAACAATAGCCTGTTGTGAGCTAGGATGGCTGTGAAGGAGGATAGGTATAAGCTTGTAAGATACAGCCCCTGGCTTCTGCACTTCAATACCGGTGCCTGTAATGGTTGTGATATTGAGGTTCTTGCAGCTATAACCCCTCTTTATGATCCTGAAAGGTTTGGAATTAAGTTAGCTCCTAGCGTTAGGCATGGAGATATACTCATTGTGACTGGTGCAGTTACTAAGAAAGCTGCTGAAAGGCTGAAGAGGCTCTATGAGCAGATGCCGTGCCCAAAGTTTGTTGTTGCTGTAGGTGCGTGCGCTATTAGTGGAGGGGTTTTTGCCAAATCCTACAGTGTTGTCGGTGGAGTTGACAAGGTTATACCAGTAGATGTTTACATACCTGGTTGCCCGCCTAGACCCGAGGCTATACTAGATGGAATTGTGAAACTGTTGAAAATGATTGAAGAGGGTAGGGCGGTGAGTAAGTGTGAGCACAAAGGCTGAGGTCCTCTCAAAGCTTGCTATAAGGACGGAGGTTGTGAAGCCTAAACGAATAGTATTCGTTATTAGACCTGAGGATCTTAGGAAGGTATTTGAGGAGCTGATAAAGACCTTTGGCCCCGAATCTTTCTACCTATCAACAATAGTTGGTGTTGACCTACCTGCCGAGAACAAAATGAGGCTAGATTACTATGTTCACTTCATACCAGAGGGAGAAACAGTTGTAATTAGAACCTTTATCGACAGATCAAACCCAGTTATAGATTCTATAATTGATATTGTTCCAGGTGCATTAGCAGGCGAATGTGAAACATTCGATCTTCTAGGAATTGTATTTAGAGGTAACCCCTACCTAAAGAGAGGCTTCTTTGTACCAGTAGATCTAGTTCAGAAGGGTATACATCCACTAAGGAAGGATAGTGGGGTGTAGCAGATGGCTATAACAAAAATTGTTGAAGTACCGCTAGTAATTGCTGAGATACCTATAGGACCTCAGCATCCAGCACTTCACGAGCCAGTAATGCTAAAGGTTTATGCTGATGGCGAAGAAGTTGTTAAGGTGGAGGTCAACACGGGCTACAACCATAGAGGTATTGAGAAGCTGTGTGAAAAGAATACCTACTACAAGGATCTCTTCATCATTGGTAGGGTATGCGGCATATGTAATACTGTACATACAAACTGCTATGTAAGAGCACTTGAGTACCTACTTGGCTTAGAGCCTAGCCCTAGAGCTAAGTATCTACGTGTACTTGCAATGGAGCTTGAGAGGGTCCATAGCCATATGCTGGTAAATGCTACTATGGCAGAGGTCATAGGGTTTGAATCCCTATTCATGCAGATAATGCTTGATAGAGAGAAGGTGATGAAGGCTAAGGAGATACTGACTGGAGCTAGAGTCATGGCTGACTACATGATTGTTGGTGGGGTAAGAAGAGATATAGATGATGCTAAGAAGGAGAGGATCAAGGACCTGCTACTGAAGCTCCGACCCAGGGTTGAGTACTATAAGAAGGTGTTCGAAGAGGACGAGACAATAGTGAAGAGGCTTGTTAATGTGGGCAGATTAAAACCCGTTGATGTAACGCTACACAGTCTAGTAGGTCCTATAGCAAGGGCTTCAGATATAAGAACTGATGTTAGGGCTGAGGATAAGTATGATGCATATGGTGAGATACCATTTAACGTTGTTACGAGGAAGGAGGGGGATTCATGGGCTAGAATGATGGTTCGCTGGGACGAGGTGCTAGAGTCCATCAATATATCCCTATACATTCTCGATCATCTGCCAAGCGATGGTAATGCTGTTCCAGATGAGAAGAGACTTCCCAGAATCTTTCCTGCAGGAGACTCCTATGCAAGGGCTGAGGCACCGCGAGGTGAGCTAACATACTATGTTATGAGTGATGGTAAGAGCATGAATCCTTACAGAGTTAAGATCAGAACACCAAGCTTCAACAACATCATCAACTCTGCCTTCATGTATATAGGTCATAGCTTAGCAGATGTCCCAGTAATCCTAACATCGCTGGATCCCTGCATATCGTGCATGGAGAGAGTTACAGTAGTAGACCTCAAGAACAATACTAGGTATAGAGTCACAGTAAGGGAGCTTGCAAGTGGAAAGGTATGACAAGACCAAAACTCATTGAGCTAGTACTTAAAAACCTCTTCTCCAAGCCCGCAACAGTGCAGTTCCCATACCAGAAAACAGATGTTGAACCCGACTATAGAGGCATTCAGTACGCAGACTTAACCAAATGTACAGGGTGTTCCCTATGTGCTATAGAGTGCCCTGCTGAAGCAATTAAAATGATTCAGATACCGCCTGGTTATGAAGGTGTGAACCCATTAAACAAGAGGATGATTTACCCATTGATAGACTATGGAAAGTGTGTTTACTGCTACCGATGTGTTAAGATTTGCCCAGTCAATGCATTCATAACAACGAATAAGTATGATATTGCAGGTGCTTCAAGACCCACTTCTGAAGAGCTTTCATTAAGCACCTTAAAGAAGGTGAGTTAATATATGTTGGAGTTTGTGATCATAGGAGGCATAATTGCGTATACGATAGGAATAGCCCTCTTATCGGTAATAGCTGTAAAAGGCCCGACAATAGGGGATCAGGTACTAGCAATAGATACCATTACATACTTCACTCTCGTCATATTCTCACTGCTAGCAATTCTCTTGAAGCAGAGCCTCTTAACAGTTACCCTCATACCCCTAGCCCTCTGGGTCTACGCACTGGATGTCTACGTATCGAAGTACCTCATAAGCGGTGATTTAGGTGCTTGATGGAGCAACAGTGCTTAGAGTAATTGGATCAGCACTCGTATGCTTAGGAGCATTTGCGGCAGTAGTATCTGCTATAGGGTTCCACAGATTCAAGAACTTCTACCTAAGGCTACACGCATCAACAGTTGGAACAATTTGGGGTACAGTCTACGCATTGGTTGGCACAGCCCTCATATCCCTCACTATTGAGGAGTTTGGAGCTACAAAGTGGTTCATTTTTGGAAACATAATTGTGACAGCGATACTTGTATTCCTTCTCGGTTCAGCAGGCTCACATACCCTCGCTAGAGGAGTTCACAAAGCAAGAGTTGCCCGTGTACAGCCATGCGTGGCAGACAAGCTCGATCCTGAGTTATGTGGGTGAGAAGATGATACCTGGTGAAACCCTACACTACCTGGTAATGGCGGTAACCGCACTGATATCCGTTGTAGCAACATACATGGCTATAACCGAGAAGGACCTGCTGAAAGCAGTAATATTCAGTGCTTTGCAGAGTGGCATGTACGCAATTCTATACTTTTTGCTTCTCGCACCTGACATACTCCTTGTATACATACCTGTAGCTGTTGGCCTCATACCGGGCGTACTCATAGTTCTTATTAGTAAGACTGAGAGGTGGGAGAAGGAATGAGAATTGTGGAGATAGCTGTAATAATACTAATTGTACTAGCATTTGGGTTGCTGATTACAGTAGCGTTTAGCTACATAGCTCCAGGAACACGGATTAGACCATTAGGAGAGTTCTACCTCTACGCAACATATAATCCATACGATCCTATAGTAAGGCTATTCACTGTGATGTCCCCAGAAGGCGTAACAGCAATTGTATGGGACTTTAGAGGTCTAGACACTTTGTTCGAGACTTCAGTGTTCTACCTAGCAATCATAGGCGCATTAGCTCTAACCAGAGGCCTTATGCCTGCACCAAGAAGTGAAGAAGGGCAGGGGCTTAGTGTCATAGTTAAGTCTGTTACAAAGATTACAGCCCCCATGATACTAGCTGTAGGAGCTTCTGTCGGGCTTCATGGGCACTTGACACCTGGTGGTGGTTTCCAGGGCGGATCAGTGATAGCTGTGATACCGATGCTCATGATAGTGATCTTCTCAGTGTTATTCCTTGCGAAGAGAATGAATGTTACGGGCTTCTTAATCCTGCGTAGCATTGGTTTAGCAATAATAGGCTTTACAGGAGTAGCACTCTTTATAGCAGGGCTTGTGCTGGGTGTACCAGCTTGGGTATTCCAGAACATGCCAAAACCTGGAGCACCACTTAGCATGCCTGTTGAAGTACATGGGGCGCTGATAAGTGGTACGCTGTGGTTCTTCAACCTAGCCGAGATGGTAGCTGTAGCCTCAGGCTTTTCAATAGCATTCTTAATTCTGTTACTTGTGAAGGAAGTTGAGTTCAGGGGTAAGAGCTAATGGAGCCAACAGAGTTTCTAAACCTATACCTATTATCAGTAACAATAGCATCGCTACTTGCGAATGTTGCAATCTCGCTATATGGAGTATTCTATAAACCTCACTACACGAAGAAGATAATAGCTGTATCAATACTAAGCGACTCTGCAAATACAATTGCAATATTTATTGGATTTAGAAGGTGGCTTTCCCCCTCACAACCACCAAGCGTTGCTATAGCGACAAATCTTAGTCGAGAAGGGATTGAAAAGTTTGCAAATGTTGGTGTAGATCCGTTACCCCAGGCACTTGTATTAACAGCTATAGTGATAGGACTAGCCGTAACCCTCTTCCTTATCTATCTCGGTTACATGCTTTATTGTCACTATAAAACTCTTGATATGAGGGAGATTAGGAGACTTAAAGGGTGATATGCATTGGACATGAAGAGAATTGGAAGCGCAGTAATAGTAGCACTGCTGGCATATATAACCTATATAGTTTACAGCGGTAGTGTCGGTGGTTACGACCTTACAACAGGTGCTATAGTAGCATTCATTACGGGTGCAATCTTCTCAACATTTGTCGTTAAGAATCCATCAAAAGTTCTAGATGTTAAGCGATGGCTCCATCTGATAGTGTACGCAATAATTTACTTCACATACTACGAAACAGTGGCTCATGTGGATGTGATTAAGAGGATATTGCATCCAAAGAAGCCTGTTAATCCAGCAATTGTAGAAGCGTTCTACGATGTTAATACAGACTATGCCCTTACAACTATATCCATTAGTATAACTAATACGCCAGGAACAGTTGTTGTTGATGTTGATGAGAAAAAGAGGGCTCTCTACATACACTGGATATATGCCACAACCCTCGATCCTGCCGAAGCCAAGAAGCAGATTTTTGAAGCCTTTGAAAAGTTTGCAAAGAAGATCTTTGACTAGAGGGTGGAGAACATGGTTCCCGAGACACTAGCGCTTAATCTCTTGGGCCCTCTAACACCTACACTAATCATACTAGTATTTTTAACGCCTCTATTTGCGAAGGTATTTAGAAGTGATCGCAAAGCACCTTTCATCTTGGCGCTTTTAGGCGTGCTCTACTCTGTAGTGGCATCAACAATTGTTTTCCTCTATGTGTATCAGTCAGGGAAACCCCTAGTCTATCTCTATGGTGGTTGGCCTCCACACTTTGGAATAGTTTACGAAGTTGATGCGTTCAATGCATTGTTAGCTATGCTCACATCATGGGTTATGCTTCCAATAGTGCTTTACTCCTATTGGTACAGTCACCACTTTGACGAGGCATCATGGTACTATACACTGCTCCTAGGGCTCTTAACAGGTTTGCTAGGAGTCATCTACACCGGTGATGCCTTCAACCTCTTTGTAATGCTTGAGGTTCTAAGCATATCGGCGTATGGTTTAGTGGCATACCATAGGGAACGAGCAGAAGCTGTTGAAGCAGCTGCTAAGTACGCTCTTATAGGGCTTGTAGCAACAACTATGTACTTCTTTGCATTGATACTGATCTATGCTGGTATAGGATCCGTAAACATGGCTCTACTCGCCATGCTTTCGCGATTCTCACAAACCTTAAATGATCCTGGCGTAAGGTACCTAACACTTTTAGCACTAGCACTTTCATTATGGGCATTTACATATAAATCAGCTTTATTCCCCAACCACTTCTGGCTACCAGATGCACACCCAGAAGCACCAACACCTGTCTCAGCAGCGCTTTCAGGGCTAGTAGTAAACGTAGGTATTTACGCAACTGCAAGGTTCCTCTACACATTGTTTGGATCTGACAGCATGTTGAGTGGATATAGAGAGGCAGTGCTTGTTGTGATACTAATGCTAGGAGTTGTCAGCGGTGTTGTAGGGGCGATGATGATGCTTCTTCAGAGAGATATCAAGAGGCTTCTAGCATATAGTACGATAAGCCATGTAGGGATCGCATACATAGGATTGTCTGCAGGATTCTTAACAGGCTACGAAGAAGCTGTAAAGATTGCTGTGGCAGGAGCTATAACACATGTTGTTGCACACTCAATAGCTAAGGCACTTCTCTTCATGTCTAGTGGAGTATTCATAGATGCTACAGGGTCTAGAGATCTTGATGACTTGCAAGGTGTTGGCAGGCAATATCCACTTACATCAATATCTATGATAATAGGGTTCCTAAGCCTAGCAGGATTCATTCCACTTATAGGCTTCTACTCAAAGCTGTTAATAGCCTATGGATACTTTGTAGCAGGTCTTGCAATAATTCCAGTACTTATAATCGTAATCTCGGCAATTTCACTACTAGGCTACATGAAGGCTATCGTGGCAATAGTGTTTGGTGTGCCTAGAAAGAGCGTAGAGAGGAAGATGGGTATAGGCTGGGTCGAGGTAACGCTATTCCTAATGGCGCTCTCACTCATTGTTCTAGGTATACTCTTCTACTACCTCACACCAATTTTTGAAAAAGCCTCTCTAGATCTGGTCAAGAATGTGGGTACGTACGTAAACGAAGCTTTGAATTATATTCCAGGTGGTTTAAGCAAATGGCTTCCCTATATGAGGTGATAATTATGGGTATTGTAAGTATTGTCAGAGTTGAGCCCTGGCTTGCAGCAACAATCGCATCAGGAATAGCTATAGGTGTATCTGCAGTGCTTATGACGCTTTACTATTCGCTGAAGACTAAGACGAGTAGGGTTACAGATGTGTACTTATCTGGAGAACCAGAGAATGTTGTGTCAATGATTATGCCTAGCATTGCAGCACTCTACTGGGGCTTCATAAAGAGGTTCGCTAAATCACTATACAAAGCACTCATAGATAAGGTACATACAGGGAGTCTACACGATTGGTACAAGTTCATATCGTCGTGGTTCGCATTACTAATACTCCTGGCAGTAATAGCTTTAGTACTAGCTTTTGTTGGGTGGTGAGAAGATATGTTTGTAGAGCAAATAGTAGTTGCACTGATATCTGTTTTCGTGTTTCCAGGGCTCATCTTTACAGCAGCTTTAGCATTCTTTACACAGTACCTTATTAGGAAACTTAGTGCAAGATTTCAACGCAGAATGGGGCCAAGCTATGTTGGGCCATTTGGAGTTTTGCAACCATTTTACGACTTCCTAAAGCTTCTCAGAGCTAAGGAATTGGTTAGGACAAGATTTAGCATGGTTAGGGTTGCAGAGGTTTCGCTAGTAATCGGCATAGCATTCCTCATAGCAGCTCTAACATTTCTGCCTATAAGCATCTTCAGATTGCAATCAGAGCTCGATGTATTTGTATTCTTCTACATGGCCAGCGTAATCCCATTCATAGTCAAAGTCATAGCTTCGATTGCTATGCCAGGGCCTTACACAAGTATAGGGGTTTCGAGAATGCTTAGCATGGCAACTATAACAGAGCCTGCATTCTTTGCAAGCATAGTTATTCCAGTGTACCTAGCGAGTAAGCAAGGCAATGTGCCGTTCATGAGCTTGAGCAGCTATGCAAATGTAGCAAAACTCTGGACCAATCCAGTTACAGCAATAGTTCTTCTACTAAACCTAATAGCTTATATGGTGAGTCTGCAAGCAAAAGCAATGTACCAGCCCTTCAATATTCCTGAAGCAGAGCAGGAAATTATAGCAGGTTTTGAGACAGAGTTCTCAGGACCTCTCCTAGCACTTGCCAAACTTTTCCACGATATCGAGGTGTCAGTATCATTGCTATTAGGTGTTTATGTATTCCTAGGGGGTCCTCTACCATTTAACCACTTATCAGTAGAAGGTGTTGCAATAATGATTATAAAGTATCTAGCACTCGTAACTATAATCACATTCATTAAGAATATTATGGGTCGTTATAGAATAGACCAAGCACTACTACAAGTATTCAAATACAGTTTAGTGCCTGCAATAATAGGAGCAATAGTAGCTATGATTGTCTAGTTTTAGACACGGAGAGAATGTGACAATAACTTTTTAAGTTGTCTCAAAACCAAAATCTAGTCTATTGGATAGTGCTGTGGGGCCGTAGTTTAGCTTGGTAGAATGCGGGGCTTGGGCCCCCGTGGTCCGGGGTTCAAATCCCCGCGGCCCCACCAAACCACTTCTAAATCATTCAAATACTTTCATAAGCTAAAGGCATTTTTACTTCAAAAGGAGCTAAGCATTTTTAGTGCCTGGGGGTAGACATAAAATGGCTCTTCAAGCTAGATTAGCACAGCAACGTGCTCTTGAGGAAAAGGCTAGGAAAAACCTCTCTATGTTTAAGTATAGGATTATTGTGACTAGCGGTAAGGGTGGTGTTGGTAAGAGCTTGGTATCAGCAATGCTTGCCTATGCACTTGCCGAAGCTGGTAAAAGCATCGCTATATTTGATGCTGATCTCTACGGATCTTCAATACCGCAGTTGCTGGGCATTCAAAACGCTAGGCTATCTGTTGATGAGGAAGGGAACATAATCCCTGTTGAAGGGCCCCTTGGTATAAGAGTTGTTGCAATGAATCTTATTCTGGACTCACCAGAGTCGCCAGTAATTTGGAGAGGGCCACTAGCATCGAGAGCCATAATAGAGCTTTTTGCAAGTGTTAAGTGGGGTTCTGGAGACTATCTAGTAGTTGATATGCCTCCAGGAACTGGAGATATTCCTCTAACAGTTGCACAGCTCATGCCTAAGGAGAATACTTATGCAGTTATTGTTACAGCGCCAAATCTTTTGAGTGAAACCATAGTTGCTAAAGCGATAAACTTTGTCCTTAGGCTAGGGATTAACGTGCTTGGCATAGTTGAGAACATGAGCTACTTTAAGTGTCCCTACTGCGGTAAAGAGACTAGCATTATGGGAAAGTTTGGAGGCGAGTACCTGGCATCAAGGTATGGGACGCAAGTCTTAGTAAAGATACCTCTGGACCCCATAGTCAATGAAGCTATAGATACTAACAACCCATACGAGGCTCTGAAGAATAGCGAGGTGATGAAAGCCTTTAGGGCTTTAGCCAAAAAGGTTATAGAACTTGTTGAAACACATCAACAGCAAGGTTCAGCAAGTAGTGGAGACAAGTAGAAAGATATTTAAGCCCCTCATATAGTAGAAGATGTTATGAGCCCCGGTAACATGCCGTGCAGTACCACGGTTGGATGAGCCGGGGAGGACCCCCTAGCTCCAAAACCTTTTATACGTTGCATCTATACATACATTAGCAAATAATAAGATTTTGGGGCTGGTCATGGGCTTAGACCTCTGCGAGAACTTAAGGATTCTTACTGTTGATGAAGAGGCTAAGAAGCTTGGAATATTTGTTGCGTATACCTATGCGTGGACTAGTGAGAGGAGGAGATTCGATCAGTATCCGTTTGAGGAGGAGGTCAAGAAGCTTGTTGAGTACTTGAAGAGCAGGTATACTCTAGAGACTCTAAAGAATGATCCTGTTGCTAGGGCTTACAGAGACTTTTTCTGGAGAATAGGTATAGATCCCACAAAAACCAGACCCTCTAGCGAAGCGCTTGTTAGGAGAGCGCTAAAGGATTCATTTCCTAGAATAGACCCTGTAGTCGATGCAGGAAACATTGCATCCGCCTACACATTAGTACCTATAGGAATGTACGATATGGATCGCGCCAAACCACCCCTAAAAATAATGATTAGTAGAGGAGGCGAAGTTTTCAAACCTATTGGCGGAAAAGAGATTGTGTTGGAGAGGAGCATCCCAATACTGGTGGACTCTAATGGAACAGTAATGCATATCTACCCCCATAGAGATAGTGTTGAGACAATGGTTAGGGACACAACAACACAGATACTTATTGTAGCTGCTGGCGTACCTAATGTGGATACTAATCTGGTGAAGAAAGCGGCTCAGCTAACAGCAGAATTGCTGGAGAGTATTGGTTGGAACTGGTGTAAGAGGGTAGAGGTAGCATAGAGCAAAGGTTTTTACTATCATATACTTAAACCTGTTTTAAATGCATAGTATATCGCTTTATAGAAGTATAAGGACATAGATGTGTAAGATTTTTAAGCTTTAATCATTAAACATAGTAAATGGTTAGGTGTTGTTTGTCGAGGTTTCAGGCTATGAAAAGCCCTAGGGAGATAATCAAAACTGCTCTGGAGGAGGGCAGGAATAAGCTATTAGAGCACGAAGCCTTCGAGATAGCTAAGTACTATGGCATACCAGTGCCTGAGGGAACACTTGTTAGAAGCTCTAAGGAGGCATACGATGTTGCAGACTCAATTGGTTACCCAGCTGTCGTGAAGGTTGTATCACCAGACATTGTGCATAAGAGTGATGTTGGTGGAGTAAAGCTTAACCTTAAGAGCAGAGAGGAGGTTGCGAAGGCTGTTGAGGAGATGGAGAAGACCATTCCATTGAAAGCTCCTGGTGCAAGGATCGTTGGCTACATTGTGTACAGAATGATGCCACCAGGGCTTGAAGTGATTGTTGGTGGTATTAGGGATGGTGTGTTTGGACCTGCGGTGATGTTTGGTCTTGGAGGAATATTTGTTGAGGTTCTCAAGGACGTTACATTCAGAATTGCTCCAATATCATATGAAGATGCTCTTGAGATGATTAATGAGATTAAGGCGTACCGTATTCTAGAAGGTTACAGAGGTCAACCACCAGTAGATAAGAAGGCTCTAGCAGACATAATTGTAAAGCTTGGTAACATGATGCTAGATCTTGAGGAAATAGAGTCTGTAGACCTTAACCCTGTCATAGCTTATCCAAGCGGAGCTGTAGCTGTTGATGTAAGGATTCTTTTAAAGAAACCTGGATCTACGCAACACTAAAAA
This sequence comes from Desulfurococcales archaeon, assembly GCA_028275745.1. GTDB lineage: Archaea > Thermoproteota > Thermoprotei_A > Sulfolobales > Ignisphaeraceae > Ignisphaera. The sequence goes on from JAPWUB010000029.1 coordinate 13,264, forward strand.
GTAGTGATCGAATAATGAGCGATGCGAGTTCATTAAAGGTTTTCCTTAACCCAAGGTCAATAGCAGTAATAGGGGCTAGTAGAACGCCTGGTAAGATAGGGTATGAAGTTGTAAAGAACCTTATTAACTATGGATACAAGGGGAAGATATACCCTGTAAACCCAAACGCAACAGAAGTTCTGGGGCTCAAGGCATATCCAAGCGTTTTGAGCATTCCAGATGAGGTTGATGTTGCGGTAGTTACCGTACCTGCTCAGCTAGTTCCACAAGTTATTGAAGAGAGTGGTAGAAAAGGGGTAAAGGTAGCAGTAGTCATAACAGCAGGCTTCTCAGAGGTTGGCAATGTTGAGCTAGAGGAGAAAATAGTGAAGATAGCTAGATCCTATGGTATGAGGATCCTAGGGCCAAACATATTTGGCTACGTATACACCCCGGCAAACATAAATGCGACATTTGGACCTACAGAAGTTGTAAAGGGTGGGATAGGCTTCATAACTCAGAGCGGTGCTCTAGGAATAGCATTGATGGGCTGGACAATACTTCACGAGATTGGTCTCTCAGCAATATTCAGCATGGGCAACATGGCCGATATAGATGTTGTGGAGGTTTCAGAGCTCTTAGCTGAGGATCCATATACGAAGGTTGTAGCGATATATCTAGAGGGTATTAAGCCTGGCAAGGGAAGGGAGTTCATTGAGAGAATGTCTAAGGTTACGCAGAAGAAGCCCGTTGTAGTGATAAAAGCAGGAGTCAGCGAGAGAGGTGCAAAGGCTGTTGCAAGTCATACAGGAAGCCTTGCAGGTGCAGACGCACTTTATGAAGCAGCATTCAAGCAGGCAGGGATTATAAGAGCAAGAACATTACTAGAGCTCTTTAACATTGCTAGAGGTTTTGCACTTCAGCCAGTACCAAAAGGCGAGAACACCGTTATAATAACTAATGGCGGTGGTGCAGGGGTCCTAGCCACAGACACTGCTGAGCTAAATGGTGTTAAGCTTCTAGAGCCAAGCCAAGAGCTAATGGATAAGTTTAGGCAGACAATGCCATGGTTTGGAAGCCCCAAGAACCCAGTGGATCTCACAGGTCAGGCTGTGGTTGACAACTATATTAAGGCGCTCAAGGTTGCTGTAGAAGCGCCAGAGATAGATAACATCGTGATAATCTACTGCAGAACAGCGGTCCTAGACCCGATGGAGCTTGCCAAAGCAATTGTTGAGTTCTATAAAGAGAACAATGTGACAAAGACAACAGTTGTATCAATGATTGGCGGAGCGGATGTCGAGCAAGCGATTAAGCATCTCAATAGAAACAGTATACCAGCCTATCCAACACCTGAAGAAGCGGTGTTTGTATTAAGTAGAATGCTTATGTACAAGAGGTACTTAGAGAGAATCAAGAAAGCTAGCTAAACAGCTACTGTGCTGTGTGTAGCAGGTCTTAGGGATACATTTTTATTTCCACATAACTGCAAACTCTATAGCAGAATCAAAACCAGTTCTGTGTGAATGTACTATGAGGCTAGTATTTATAGGTCCTCCAGGTATTGGAAAAGGAACATATGCTAAAGCGATAAGCCAGAAGTATGGGATTCCCCACATCTCAACAGGGGACATCTTTCGAGAGGAAATAGCTAGAGGAACTGAGTTAGGGCAGAAGGTCAAGTACTATGTTGAGAGGGGGCTTCTAGTCCCAGA
>JAPWUB010000030.1 GCA_028275745.1 Desulfurococcales archaeon
GACAGTTTCTATGTTGGTCAGGAGAGACCAGGCTTCAGAGGCTATCTACCACCACATCAGAAAGGCTTGATAGAGTACCTGAGAAGCGTAAATGTGCTTAACTTTGAGATGGAGGCAGCAATAATATTCGTTCTAGCAAATATTTATGGTCTTAGAGCGGGGATGGTATGCGCAGCTGTAGCAAACAGAGAAACAAATGAGTTTGTACCAGACGCAGGAGTTGATGACGCAATTAGGGTTGCTAACGAAGCTGTCAAGATACATAATGAGTGGTTGGAGGAGGCATATAAGGCGGGAAAGAGGTATATAACGCCAGACATAATAAGAAGTGTAAAGAGAAAGTGAATCAATTATAGAAGCATGGACTAAAAACTAACCTATTTAACCTTCATCATTACAGTCATGTAGAGCAACAGATATATTGCAACTACTTGATAAGGTTGGGGCAAGTTTTTAACAATATTCAGCATCTTCGCAACTATATTCATTACAAGATCTTCACCTCTTTTTGATGCCCTCACACTCCTACTCCTTTCATACAGCCTCAATCTTGGGTCACTCAAATGAGATAATTCAAAGGCTACTACTATTTAAGAACGTGAACCCTATGCACCAAAAATACAGAGGTACTACTATTTAGGTGTGGAAGAGTGGTGAAGCTTCAGTTCCATGAATTGTACATGCATCTGTATGGAAACTGTGTTGCATAGAGAAGGTATTTGATTAACGCCTCAGCGTCTAAGGATATTGCATGGTCTATTCCAGTACTGTATGTAGCTCAAACTTCTTGCCTAGCTCCATCAACCTATAGGCAAATTTCATGATTAGCCTCAGTGGGTACCCGGAGTCGTTCTATGGATGAATTTATGCATATTGACGCCTTCAACCTTTCTACATACGTGACCAGATATCTCTCCTTAAACAGCTCTCTTCCGCCAGCGAATAGCGCCTCATAGTATACCTTGAACGCCTTACCAGCAGCTCGTAATTCTCTGAGGAGGTAAGAATCTTGAGATAAGCATTACCGCATTCTAGACCGACACAACAATGGGGTTTATGAGCTGTTCAGTATGTAGATGAATAGGCTTATCTAAGACTCTAAATGACTTCTTCCTCTCTAAGTTAAGTGCGTAGAGATGGTGTTTGCCTTCAGAGGTTGAGGTGTATACAGGGAAACACTTAGCAATACCAACAACTCTAATGTGTGGTATGTGGGTGACACCCTCACTCACTGATAACAGTTGCGAAACGCTTTACAAACCTTCACTATGCAATGCATCTGATCTTATTCCCCCTACAAAAACATGTAAAGAGTATTTAAAGAGATTTACTGCTTCCGGTACCAACGTTCATAGATTAGCAACGCTATTACAAGAATAAGAACACCGCACGATGAGGCTAGCGCACTTAAAGCATCTTTACTAATAGCGCTTACGGCAACCTCACGCACAAGAATTATTATACCAACCTCTAGGAAACCACTAACATAGAGTTCAACCTCTTCTCTACCAATCATAAACGTTCTAAAACGTTCTAAGAAGCTCAATCAAAACTATGATTATGGTTATGCTAGTGATAACAATGTTAAGCTCTTCAGTAGCTGATGTAAACCTAATGCTGGTGAGATCCTTGAAGAAGAATACGAAAGCCGCAACAATGAGGACTATAAGGCCAAGAACTATTAACATCTCAAATACTTCAATAAGCAACTTAATGTAATGCAGTACTATTGAATAGAATTTCCTCGCTATAGACATCATAGCATCAGCCCATCCTCACATATAATTAGCTCTGATTCTGATATAGTAGATTGAAGATGAGTTAAAATTATTTGCATTGCTTTCGCACCTTTGGTTTCACCGTGTCTCAGTCCCCTCTCTTATAACAGCTAAACCACTGCTAAAAGGGTGGTACAACAAATGATAGCAGGGATTGTTGTACTTCTCTACATATAGGGGGTATTGCTATAGCCATGAAGGTTGCTATAGACTATAGAGAATGAAAATACGTATGTAGTGTAGTTGTAGTGTATAGAGGTAGTTTACTCTCTGCTTCTGCGCTTGGCAATACCTTGCAACATCTTAAGATGCTTAAATAATAAGTAGAGGAAATAAATTCTCTCAATATTCTAGGGTTTAACAAGCTTTAGACCGTGGTTAGAATTAGTGCTTCTAGAAGGAATATTATTGGTGTTAGATACCTCCAAAAAGGTTTTGCTCTGTTGTTGTAGAGGTTGAGGATTGTAAGCGTTGCTCTGAGTATCACTATGTAGAGCTTGGTGTGGGGTATGCAACTATGCATTGTTACCAGTGTTAGTAAAGCCATAGAGTTAGAAATTAGAAATACATATTTTGCTGATGCTTCTCGACAATTATGTTGTGTTTACTACTATGATATGTGTAAGGAGTTGAGTAGTTATATATAAGAGCTTATTTTGATTCAATTTTATAAAACTAAGCATTATCTGTTGGCTACGGGGTAAAGCTGTTGAGGTCCTGGTTTAGACCTAGGATTCAGCTTGATGGTTTTTGGAAGTTTAAGGTGGATAGAGAGGGAATAGGTGAGAAGGAGAAGTGGTTCGAGGGGTTCGCATCTAGCGATTTGATTTACGTACCTTCTTCTTGGAATGAGCAGAATCCTGAATGGGATCAGTATACAGGTATTGCTTGGTATCAAAAAGATATCTACATTGATACAAATCTAAGAAATAAAATTGCCTGGATTGTATTTAAAGGTGCTGGTTATAGAACTAAGGTATGGGTAAACAGTATTTTCGTAGGTGAACATGAAGGATCTTTTACAGAGTTTAGGTTTAGAATTGATAAGGTTAACTACGGCGAATTCAATAGAATTGTTGTTAAAATAGATAACACACCTTCTATAGATGCTCTACCCCCTGCAAGAGAGATCAATGTAACAGCATTCGATTTCTTCCACTACGGAGGAATACATAGGCCTGTGTATCTAGAGTTTACAGATAGCTGCTACATCGATGATATGACTGTGTATACTAAAGCTGATGGAATGCTGAAAACATCTATCGATACTGTATGTGATATGGTTTTTGATCTGAGGATCAAGTTATTGGATAAAGAGATGGAGAAAGTTGTTCTTGAAGAATATATCAGGAATGTTAAACCTGGTAGATATGTATACGAGAAGAAGGTTGATGGTGTAAAACCTTGGAATCCCGAAGAACCTAACCTCTACACACTCGTAGTAGAGATTGTAATAGATGGTGTTCTCAGAGACTCTATCTATGAACATATCGGTTTTAGAGATATCGAGATTAAAAACGGTAAGATATACCTCAATGGAAAACCTATATTTTTAAAAGGTTTTGGAAGACATGAAGATTTCCCGGTGACAGGGAAATACCTACCCGGAGCCGTCCTCATAAGGGATTTCTATTTGATGAAGAAGATAGGAGCAAACTCGTTCAGAACATCGCATTACCCATATTCGGATGAACATCTAGATCTTGCAGATGAGTTCGGGTTCATGGTAATACTAGAGCCACCAACATGTTACTCAGGTATTGAACGTATACTTAGTAAAGATGAAATTGTAAAGCTGTTCAGTAGAGATGACTATATAGCGAAAGCGAAGAAGTTTGTAGAAGAGATGGTTAAACAGCATAAGAACAGGCCATCGGTTATAATGTACAGTGTTGCAAATGAACCTCCAAGCGATATACCTGAAGTAGCTGAGTTCATCAAGAGGTTAGTACAGTTCGTTAAAGAGTTAGACCCTTCAAGACCAGTAACATTTGCTTCTCATAGATCTGTAGCAGATCTAGCTCTAGGCTATGTAGATGTTATTTCACTTAACTACTACCGTGGATGGTACAGTGAGTGGGGTGATATAGATAAAGGTATAGAAGTTATGCTGAAAGAGCTTGAAGAAATCCGCAGAAGATTTCCAGATAAACCAATAATTATAACAGAGTTTGGTGCAGACGCTGTTACAGGGCTTCACAGTGATCCACCGCAGATGTGGTCAGAGGAATACCAAGCAGAAATGCTGAAGAAATACATAGAGACTTTAACAAAGAAAAACTACATCGTTGGACTACATATATGGAATTTCGCAGACTTTAGAACACCTCAGAACCCGGGGAGAACGATACTGAATAGAAAAGGTGTATTCACAAGAGATAGACAGCCAAAACTATCAGCATTAATAGTGAAAGACCTATTTAATAAAATACCAACACATATGCAACACTAATTACCGGTTACTGGGAAACTCCTAGATCATTACTGGGGTATAAGTGGTAACGATCCTAATGCAATGCCTATACACTTCGAGGAATGGAGATGCGAGTACGTAAAACCCATAGGGAATTACTCACCAAATGGTGCAAGGTACTGTAATCCGAAATTTGATGATGCACTTCTAAAAGCTTTAAGTAATCCTCCTGGTAGTCCTGAAGCTATAAAAGCATTGAAAGAAGCTATACTAATTATGATTAAAGATATGCCTGTCATATGGGCAGGTAATTGTAAGAAAAATATCACCTGTTAATTGATTATTGGACTAATTGACCAAATGCATACAACTTCTACACCGGTATAAAACTATGGGGTTGTCAGACGGCTCAACAGGTTATTGGTAATTTGGTTCCTGTTGAATCTAAAATTGATGCACCAACAAGTAGACCTATAAATGAACCACCATCAGGAACAATAACATTCCTAACACTACCAGAAGAAGCTTTAAAGAAATTAGCAAAAGCAATGGCTACCCCTACACCTACAACACCAACATCTACTCCGACTCCTACACTAACACCAAGAGCCCTAACATTAATCCTCTCAAACCAAGGTCTACCAACATTCAACTCACTCACGAGTTCACGGCTCTGAGAAATGCTGTGAACTAGAATCAAGTTAAAATACTTGGAATAGAAAGGATTTCAATTGTTTGGAGCCGCCGGCGGGATTTGAACCCGCGACCACCGGCTTACGAGGCCGGCGCTCTACCGAGCTGAGCTACGGCGGCTCCTGACAAATTTTATGGTTGGGCGAGGGTTAAAGCTTTACTGTGCTTGAGTTTCCTGTTTTGGCAATTTCTTGAATGGTATTGGAGCTTCCTTTACGCGGTACTTCTCTATGTAGCCGAAGTTGAACTGATTTAAGCCTTTCTCTATTTCTACCCCTAGAGCATCTAGTATCTGTTTTGTTGTTGTTGGCATTACTGGGTGTAGAAGTAGTGTGACGAGTCTTACTGATTCAAGTGCTGTGTAGACTGTTTTCACAGGACTCTCCTTCGCCCATGGAGCCTCTCTATTGAGGTAGGCATTAGTTTCGTGAGCTATGTCCATAGCTATCTTTGTGGCGTCATTTATTCTCACCTCGTTGTAGCTTTCAATAGCCTTCTGAACAAGTTGCCTCACGACTGATGCATGGCTCTCATCAACGTCTTTCTCAACCTCGCCATTGAATATCTTTAGAGCTAGAGCAGTAACTCTCCTGACTAGATTGCCATAATTGTTCACCAGGTCCCCGCTGTATATAGAGTCGTAGATGTCCCAAGATATGTCAGAGTCCTTTTCGAAGTTAGCTATCCTAGCAATTATGAACCTAACAGCATCAGCGCTTCCATACCTAGCAAGCATATCGTCTATCGATACTACGTTCCCTAGCGACTTACCCATCTTCTGCCCTCTAACAGTTAGATACCCGTGGACCACAAGTTTTCTTGGTGGTGGTATGCCAAGCATTGCTAGAAGTGTGAACCAAACTGCTGTGTGGAACCAGAGGATGTCCTTCCCTATGAACTGTATGGATCCTCTCCAGAACTTCTCAAACCTCTCCATATCAGCACCGTAGCCTATACCCGTGAGGTAGTTTAGGAGAGCATCTATCCACACATATATAGTGAACCTCTTGTCGAATGGGAGCTCTATGCCCCAGCTAACCCTCTCCTTAGGCCTAGCTATTGAAAGGTCCTGAAGCCCCTCAAGCTCAATCTTAGATGCAACTTCATCTGCATAGTTCTTTGGGAAGACATGGTTTCCCTCCCTCAACACCTTGAGCATGTAGTCCTTGAATTGCGAGAGCTTTAGGAAGTATGTCTCCTCCTCAATATACTCAAGAGGTCTCTGATGTATTGGGCAGTAAGGCTTCCCATCAACAACTACATACTCCTTCTCACTATAGAACTTTTCGCAACCACTACAGTACCACCCTCTATAGATACCTTTATACACAAATCCCTTCTTCCACAGCTCCTCAACAACCCTCTTAACAAGCTCCTCATGATCTGGATCAGTTGTTCTAATAAACCTGCTGTACCCGATATTAAGCTTCCTCCAGTAATCCTTAAAAACCTCAGACATCATGTCAACGAATGCCTTTGGTTGCATACCCCTCTTCTCAGCTTCTCTCTGAAGCTTAAGGCCATGCTCATCAGTTCCAGTTAGGAAGAATACGTTGTAGCCTAGTAGAGAGAACCACCTAGCTGTTATGTCAGCCAAAACAGTTGTATATGCGTGACCAAGGTGAGGTTTGTCATTTGGGTAGTAAATAGGCGTTGTAATGTAGACGTAGTTCTCAGACAAAGATATGCTCACCTCGTTAAACAGTGCTAAGGTTTGCTTATTGCACGGGCTTTTGATTAGATAGCCCTATACTGCGGCAACTTATTAGTGTTTTTGCTCTAGAAAAGCAAGTGCTTTGAAGAAAAGTGGTTGAGGATCACTTCATCATTCTTCATTCAGCGGGTAGGGGCAGTACTTGAGGCACCGTATAGAGTGAATCGAGTTTTGAGGGAAATAAGTGTTGATGCAGATTCACGTGATGGCATTAGTGTAGAGACTAAAGCAATTATTTTTATTCTCCACCAATTATAGTTATCTTCTGTTCACAACTCTGAGGAGGCTCTACGCTATGGAGTTCCTGCTAAGCAGTAAGCCTAGATGTATGCTGTTCTTAGCTATTGGTGGTGGAGGAGATGTTGCAACAGCAGCAATGCTTGCTCTAGCTACTAGAAGGCTTGGTTTAAAGAGCTTTGTTGCCAGTTTTGCTTGGGAGAGGTTTGTTGTGGATCCTATTCCAGGACCTATACACCTGGATGAGATAATTGGTGCAAAGCCTTTGGGTAGCTACTCAGTGCTTGTTGATGGTGGGTGCTACGCTGTTAGAGGTGGAAGAAAAGTTGTTTTCCAGGCTGTCAACGCATCCAAAGCTCTAGGGGAAGGGGTTGCAGTTGTTGATCTCTATAGAGGTGTTAGAGGTGTTGTTAAGGGTATTGAGGAGGTTATGGAGCATTACGGCTGTGACAAGCTTGTAGCAGTTGATGTTGGTGGGGATTCTCTAGCAACTGGTTTTGAGGAGGAGCTTTGGAGTCCACTAGCAGACTTCATAGGCGTTGTAGCTTCTGCAGAGGTTGGTGGCATACTAGCTGTTCACTCGCCTGGCGCAGATGGTGAGCTTCCTCAGGACTATGTATTGAGGAGGATATCTATGGTTGCTGAGAGAGGTGGGTATATATGGGCTAGGGGTGTTACAAGAGAGGATATTGAGGCTCTCAAGCACATACTAAGTTATGTTGTTAGTGAGGCAAGCTCTGTAACGTTCTTAGCTTATGCAGGCTCTTACGGCTATGTAGAGATCAGGAAGGGGTCTAGAAGAGTGTATATATCGCCACTAAACCTAGTCACATTCTTTCTAGACTCAAGAACTGTTGCAGAGCTAAATCCAGTAGCTAACGCTGTTAAAGATGCTCAGTCGCTTGAAGAGGCTAGGAAGGAGCTTAATAAGAGAGGAATATTTACGGAGCTTGACCTAGAGGAGGAAGTATATAAGCTCATTCAGAGAGGAGTAGAGGTAACTGCTGATGATCTGCTAAAGATAAAGAGAAGCTTCCGCGAGAAACTCAGCAAAGGGTGAGCTCATCACCTCTCAGTTCTTCCCTCTATCATCACACTAGGTGTAGATGACAGAGTGCTCACTCTTCTTCTCAACCTCAGCAAATGTGAAGGCAAACTGAAGACCCTTAACGAAGCCCTCAACAACAACCCTCTTATATTTCTCATAGAGCTCACGAATAATTTTCTCAGCCTCTTGGTTAAGGGCCTTAACCTCTAGCGTTAAGCAAACCTCAGTATAGTTTGCAATATTGGCACAGATTCTAGCAACATTATTACCTAGCTCAACAACCATGACCTTACCTAGCTCACCGAGATCTATAACCTCAGATGCTCTATCCTCACCCATATTACCCACTATTGTACTGTGCTTCAGGACAGCAACACATAAAATTTATATTGCACTATATTCCTTAAGTACCTATCTCAAGATGTGATGAGGCATGATCTCAAGATCAGAGGCTTTAAATCTTTTGAAGAGGTATGTAAAGGATGAGAAGATCCTGAAGCACTGTATAGCTGTAGAGGCTATCATGAGGGGTCTTGCAAGAAGGTTTGGAGAGGATGCGGAGCTCTGGGGCCTTGTAGGGTTGCTTCACGACATTGACTATGACCATGTTGGTAGGGACATGAGCAGGCATGGACTGGAAGCGCTAAACATTTTGAAGGGCTTATTGCCGGAAGAGGCTTTAGAAGCAATAGCAGGGCACAATGAGCATAACGGCTTTGAGGTGAAAAGTGAGTATGCGAAGAAACTTCTGCATGCATTGAGAGCTGCAGACCATGCATCAGGTCTCATAGTAGCTACAGCCCTTGTAATGCCTCACAAGAAGCTTGATGAGGTGAAGCTAGATACGCTTCTGAGAAAGTTCAAGTCAAAGGATTTTGCAAGAGGTGTTGACAGGAATAGGATTCTGGAGATAGAGAAGCTGGGTTTAAAGCTTGAGGAGTTCCTGCAGCTAGCACTGGAGAGCATGAAGAGCGTATCTAGTGAACTCGGTCTCTGAGGATGATGCGGGAAGTAGAAAAGGAGGGTGGCGGTGAATACGTCCCCGCTTCACTCATCCAAAGCCGTGACCCGGCTCTGTCGTGAAGCGTGTAGCTAGTATAGGTCTAGGGACTAATATAGTTTCATGCCTATCAATATGTCAACGCCTTTGCAATCTCAAGGAGTTTGGCAATCCAAGGCCTTAGACACACAAGTCCTCCAGGTCTCTCCTTAAGTATCTGTAGCTCAATGTACTGCTTCAATTTGTTGCCAAGTATGTTTATAGCCAAGCCCTTATCTATGCATGGGTTGCTCCTAAATATGTTCAATGTATCTGCAATTCTATCAAAATCTAGTCTTATCGGTAGTGGTGGAAGATCAACTGGTTCCCTAAACGATTCGTGAATGTATATGGATGGGGCTCCCAGCAACATTGCTACTATAGTTAGAAATGCTGTTTCTGCTTTGAATCCTGGCGTAGCTGACACAGCAACCCTGTAGCCTCTCCTAACGTAATCTACAACCCTCTCAATAACTTTGTCTATGAGCTCTACCAGGCCCTGATCAAACTCATCAACACTTCTAAGAGCCTTAACCTCGATTATCTCAACATGGCTGTAACCCAGCGCCTTAAGGACGTCTCTAGCTATGGATGCGCATAGCATGGAGTTGCATGTTTGTGAAGCAAAGAGCAAAACCTCTGTATCACCTCTTGAAGCGCCAAGAACTCTTAATGCACTCTCAACACCGTTTACCTCAGCCATAGCTCTAGACGGATTCTCAAGGGCAAAGCTCCACAAGGCATTGAGAAGCTCAGCATCTTTACCAGCTCTACAAACCTCGCCATCGGGATAAGCATTGCGTGAATCGTCAACGGCCAACTTATCCCAATCAAACATGTTAAACTTTTTGATTGTATCCTGAAAGCGCTGGCTGGAGATGAAGTTCCTTAGCAGAGATGTCCCAACAGCTGAAACTATAACCAGCTTCATAAAGCTTCACACATACAGAACAACTCTGCTTAATGAAGCACTATAAAAACAGTTTAAAAAGATGCTTTACAATTGAATTGAGAAGCTTGGTTTAATGAATGAGGATGGTTTTGCTACTTTCTGCCAGCTTTTGCTAGGAACTCGTCAACCATTTCCTTAACTGTTGGGCCTTCAACAACCTTTAGGCTCCACGTTACGTTAACAACAGGTTTATTCAGCTTTAGCAGTGCTGCTAGATTGCTTGGTGAAGCATTGATTATTATGTCGGCGTCTATTCTATTTAGTGTTTCCTCCAAGTCCCTTAGCTGTTCCGGTGTGTAGCCAGTGCTTGGAACTACTGGGCCCATGTGTGGGTACTCCTCATACATTTTCCTAATTATCCCCACAGCGTATGGCTTTGGATCAACCACCACAGCTCCATACTTCTGTGCTGCTACATAGCCTGCGCCATAGGGTGCTCCTCCATGGGTTACTGTTGGAGAGTCCTCAACAACCACAACCCTTTTACCGGCTATTGACACAGGCTCTACTAGCTCAACATCTAGATCTGCTTTAACTATGTGTGCACGGCTGTTAATCTCCCTTACGTTCCTGACAATCCTCTCAACACTCTCCTTACTAGCCTGGCTAACCTTGGTTATTATCACGGCATCAGCCATTCTAACGTTTACTTCTCCAGGATAGGCAGAGATTTCTAGACCAGGTCTCATAGCATCTGCTGCTACAACCATGTAGTGTGGCCTGAAGAAGGGCCAGTCATTGTTTCCTCCATCCCATAGAATCACATCTCCTATCTTCTCAGCCTCTAGAAGTATCCTGCCATAGTCAACACCTAGTAGTACAGGTAGTCCTAGCTTGAGATGTGGTTCAACCTCTTCTCTCTCCTCAACTGTAAGGTCATACCTCTGCATATCCTCAAAGCTCTTAATAACCATAACGCTCTTCTTAGCAAGCTCCCCGTACGCCATTGGGTGCCTAACAACAGCTACTTTAAGACCTCTCCTAGTGAGCTCTGAAGCGAAAGCCCTTGAGATGGCAGACTTGCCTGCACCGGTCTTAACAGCTGTTACAGCGAGAACAGGCTTTATGCTTTCAAGCATTGTACTTCTAGGACCAAGTATCCTGAAGTCAACGCCTAGGGAAAGCACAAGCGATATTATTCTCCCAAGCTCCTGATACGTTAAGTCGCTGAAGCTTAGGATAACCTCGTCAACGCCATACCTAGAAACAATGTTTGGTAATTCGCTTAGTGGTAATATTGGTATTCCCTCAGGATATAGCTCGCCAGCTAAGCTAGCAGGGTACCTGTTGTATTCTAGTCCAGGTATTTGAGTAACAACAAATGCTACTACCCGAAACTCTGGATTGTTTCTGAGGATCATGTTAAAGTTGTGAAAATCTCTTCCGCCAGCACCAATAATCACGACCTTCCTAACCATAGTAACACCATGCTAATACTATGCTAAGCCTGTAGGTAAAAAGTTTTTGTTGTGATATAAACAATCGTCCCTTTCACTTTAAAAAGGTTTATACATAGCTGGGGACACAAAGTGGTTTACGTGTGTAAGAGGTGTGGTAGGGTATTCACTAGTAGAAGAGCCTACATATTCCACATACTCGTGGGGATTGAGGGAGGATACACAAGGAGTGGGCATGGCTATAGAGGAAGGTACAGCACAAGATATGTACGAGCATCTCATGGAGTCCGCAAACATGGTAAGAATGAGTCGCTACTTGTAAAGATATTAAGAGCTTTTGCACAGCGGTTAAGCAGATAACCTTGCATTTGCTGAGAGTAGTAGCGAGAGAGTAATGAGTGAGCTAGTAATAAACGTCAGCAACATCATATCACCACTGTGTTACACAGTCCTTAGGCTAGAACCCTACACAGCATGTCCTTTCAGATGTGTTTACTGCTATAGTAGATGGTACTTTAGAAACCCAACAGATGTTGTTGCACCTAGGAAACATGTTGTAAGGCTCTTCAAGTCCATAGCTAGGCATGCCTATAAGAAGGAGCTTAAACCCATACCATTCAGACTATCAACACTTGTAGACCCGTTTCCACCGCACGAAGAGCTTAATAAGATTAGCTTAAGGATTCTTGAGATTGCTGAAAAATTTGAGTATCCACTGATAATAAACACTAAGAGCGTTAAGTTGATAGAAATTGAGGATGTTAGGAAAGCTCTAGAGAAGCTTCTAGACAATGGCTTGGCAGTTGTGCAGGTATCCATATCGACAATTGATGACAGTAAAGCAAGGCTGGTAGAACCTATAGCTCCACCACCAAGTAAGAGGCTGCAGGTTGTTAAGGAGCTTGGATCTAGGGGTTACCCAGTAGTCGTAAGGCTATCACCGTTCATACCATGGTTCTCACCAACAACAGAGGAAGAGGTGGAAAACTTTATGGTTATGCTCAGGGATTTCGGTGTTAAGCATCTAATTATTGAGAGTTTAAGGATTGAGCGCGAAGCCGTTGAACAGCTTATGCAAAGGCTTGGAGTAAGGAATGCAGTGTTTGAGGGGTATAGCCTTAGAGAGGTAGAGGGAATGAAACCGGTTGTTAGGTTAGCGCAGAGGCAGAGGGTAGAGGTCTACAGCATTCTGCATAGGTACGCAGTAAGGCTTGGCATAGGTTTTGCAACGTGTAAGGAGGGGTTATTCAGATTTCACACAACAGATGATTGTTGTGGTGCATACCTGCTTAGGGTAAGCTACGGCTTAAGGGCTACACTATGGGATTTCTATAGAGCTAGAATCGATTTCTTGAAGCATGGTGTTGAGGAGGCAGAGCTGAGCAGAGTGTGCAAGCAGTTCTCAAGGCTCTGCATGGATGACTTAAAGTACTACCCGAGGATAATATCCAAGCCTTTGAGGTACCATGAGAAGAAGCTCCTAAGTGTACTACGTAAGCCTAACGTTCTTCAGCACGTAGCTCCCGACATGCTTCACGCCTCTGATACAAGTGCTCAGCTAAGTCATTAATCCGCTAGCCTTAGCAAGCTCCTTGAACCTCTGCGCATCCTGAGCCATGTAGACGTTGTTGAACATTACGTATACCTCTCTACTCCTTGTCAGAACCTCTCTAACTATGCTCAGAAGCTTCTGGAGATCCTCATCGGTGTACTTATACCTGTAGTTAACCTCTCCCTCACCAATACCGTGAAGCCTAAAGTAGCTCACCTCCTTATACACAGCAGGCATAGTCTTGAATGGGTCTACAACGTGAATAACGTTCTTAAACCTAGACACCACATCCGCTACCTTATCCAAGTTCTGAAGCCATGTACCCCTAGGTTCCCAACCAATAACAAAGCTTGATGAGCTTGCAACAGAGAAGAACTCTATAGCATTCCTGTAGTTCTCCTCTGAGTACCCAAAGCTTGGAGGCGTCTGAATAATGATGACCCTTGCATTCAGAGCTTTGGCACCTTCAACAATCTTCTCCCAAGCCTCGAAAACCTCCTTTGTAGGCCTTAGAAAGCCATACCTATCAGCAAGGCTTCTATCTGGAACAACCTTTGCCCTCTTCCAGGTTGGTGAATCTAGAGGGTGTGTAATAGCTTGCCAAGCCTTCATAGCGAAGACAAAGCCTTGTGGAGCCTCTTCAGCTAGCTTTCTAAGCTTATCAGGTTCTGGAGGATTGTAGAAGGTGTCCTGAAGCTCAATAGCATTAAATGTTGAGTAGTATCTCTGCCTAGCCATGCAAAAACCGCAACACCCAATGTAAATCATAGCACCACCACAAACTATGCTTAGAACTCAAAACAGTTTTAAATTAGTTGACTCTAGAGCTCTATAACTCATAGATAGATCCCTTTCTTCCTTCCCGAACATCGTAAAGATTATGACTTGCCACTCCATTGATGTAACTGCTCATTACCTTTCAAATCTTTACAAAGGTTGTGGTATGACGTATACGAATATTGCTGGGGAGGATACTAAGATTGTCTAGGCATTACCTTGAAGAGGCTTTTTAAGTTTCTTGAGCGTGGAAATCCCTATGATGCTTGCGAAAAAGTTTGGATCTGGTAATAAAGCATGTAACTCTAGTTCCTTTACCCTGAAAAACCCTTGGCGAAGCTGCTCTAGTAAAAGGTGTTTACTGGAGAAGCTTAGTGAAGGAGGTTCTACGAAGACTGATCTTAGCGAAGAGGAGGCAGGTAAATATGCTTTGTACTTCGTAGATGTTAGAAAAGGTCTTCGCGGAGACTGTTTCTACAGCTTAACGTATGAAGAAGAGCATAAGTTGCTGATTAAGAAGGCTGGGGATGTCTATATTGTAGTTGAGAAACCTGTAAAAAAGATTCCTACAGCTTTCAATCATTTTTCCAATATCTTTATACTGAGTGTGAGCTCCATAAGGCTGTGTTTTATCTCTGTTCTTTCTGCGCTCTTTCTGCTAGTATTCTCCTCAGCTTCTCTCTATCCCTTCTATATGTTCTAAATGCTGGTAGCCATAGTAATGCGCATGGTACCCAGAGTAGTGCTGTTGCCACCAATCCTTGGTACATT
>JAPWUB010000031.1 GCA_028275745.1 Desulfurococcales archaeon
TGCTTATATAGTCCTAAAAGCTGAGGCAATTACAGAGGAAAACAATTGTTTTGGTGTTGCAAGCAATGCTTCCCAATCTCTATGCTGTTGCAGCTGTTTTTGATGGTTTGCGTTTCTGGTTTGGATTAGCCATTATTATCTATCTTGTTGCTGCCCTTGTTTTTAGGGGTAAGAGGCCCAAGACCCCTGTCTGGGGGTATTATGGCTTTCGCTAGCTTCATGACCATTGTTTTTGGCTTGCTTAGCGTTGATGAGGTTGTTAAGGCAGTTGATCTAGATGTCATTCTCTTCCTAATCGGCATGTTTAGCCTCGTCAGCTTGGCAAACTCTTCTGGTCTTCTAGACGCTATTGCTTACTGGCTTGCCTCAAGGTTTAGAACCACTACGGGTCTTGTCTACGGCTCTGCACTCCTCTTCGGCTTGCTAGTAGCTTTCGTTGTTAACGACACTGTGGCCTTGATGGGCCCTCCAATAGCCTATTCACTGTCTAAGATTGGCGACCTAGACCCCAAGATGATGTTTCTGCTACTAGCCTTCTCCCTAACAATAGGCTCCGTCATGACGCCCATAGGCAACCCTCAGAATGTTCTAGTAGCTGTTGAGTCTGGTGTTCCAGCGCCATTCATAGCCTTTGTCAAGACCCTTGCGTTACCAACAATTGTAAACCTTGTTGTAACTGCCTGGATTCTTATGAAGGTTTTCAGGGTTGAGAAGAGGAGGATAGAAGTCGGTTTAATACCACACGAAGCGATTAGGAGTAAGAGAGACGCTATACTAGCTGGCATAGGCATAGCGCTAACAGTTGCACTGCTAGTCATAAACGATGTTTTTCAGCTTCTAGGGCTTCCACACATTGAGAGTAGAGGGCTAATACCATTTGTTGTAGCTGCAGGTGTATACATCTTCGTCTCTAACCCTAGGGCAACACTTGCAGGCGTTGATTGGGGGACAATAGTGTTCTTCATAACAATGTTTATAACTATGGAGGGTGTGTGGAGAAGCGGAGTACTACAACCACTACTAAACATAGTGCTGCCATCTAAAGACACAACAGTTATTGGCTTGGTCAAGATATCCATAATCTCGATAATTCTGAGCCAGGTACTAAGCAACGTTCCATTCACAAAACTGTTCATATCCTACATGAAGAGCCTTGGCTACACAGGCAGCGATGTATCTTCATGGCTAGCACTAGCAATGGCATCAACAATAGCCGGTAACCTAACAATCTTGGGCGCAGCATCAAACATAATAGTGTTAGAGGTTCTAGAGAGCAGAATGGGCACAACAATAACCTTTGGGGAATTCCTAAAGATAGGAGCTTTAGTGACAGCTGTAAACGCATTAATATACCTAGCATTCATGGGTTTCCCCTAACACACAAAGATTCTTTGCATAGAAAGCATTTTCTTTTCTAGGGGAATTGATGAGGAGTGGTAAAAGCGGCTATGCTTACTCAAGACCCCACCTAAGAACCTTCAGCGTGGCTATAACCGTTGCTGCAAGCCATGCTGCTATGGATGCTATGCAGAGCTCTACTGATATTGCTGAAGCCCCTACTGTGAGAAGCTTTGTTATCTCTGCTAAGGCAACTGTCGGTATAGCCGCTAAAGCTGTTCTAAGGGGTTCTGGAACTATTGTTGGTGGGTATAGAACCGGTGGTAGGAAAGTTGTTAGAGTTACTAAGGGGTTTGTAATAGCTGATATGTTCATAGGGTTCCTAATCCTCAGAACAATTGCTAGTGCTAGGAACGCTCCTATAACCATTGCTACTAGGGATAGCAAAAGAGCTACCACTACAGATGCCATGCTCAAACCTAGTACCGGTGCTAGCACTATGAGCACAAAGATGCCTGGTAGTAGTGGTGGTGATGATCCTAGAGTTAAGCCTATTAGGTACTCAATCAGGTTGAGTGGTGATGCCACAAGCCTTTCCCACTCCCTAGAGATCCTGTCATAGCCAACACTCTGACCAACAATGTTTAGTCCAAATCCCCAGCCAGAGGCAACTATGTATACAGGCACTAATGTTTTTGCGGCCTGGGAGCCTCCCCAACCAAGCACTAGAAGAACAGTTGAAGCAGTAAACATTATGTTCTGAACTGCCCACATCCACTGCCTTCTAAAAATAATGAAGTTATATAGTGCTACACCAAGAACTCTCCAAAGAGCTTTCATCTCTTCTCACCAACTATATAGAGATATACGTCCTCTAGCGTAACATCCTTTATAGAGAATGAGGCTGGTTTGCATAGCTCCGCTAACTGCCTAGCCTCATCCCCGCTCCTAGTCCATGTAATGACTTTCTCTCCCAAGTCGATAAACTTGTTGCTTAGGCACATCCTATCAATACCTTCTAGAACAACTCTGAACCTGTATGGCAATCTGGATAAGAGCTCCTTAGGCTCGCCACCAGCAATAACCTCTCCACCATTGATAAACACAACATGATCAGCTATAAGCTGCGCCTCTTCAAGCATGTGCGTTGTTAAAACAATTGTTGATCCAGCAACCTTTGCAGAGTCCCTAATAGCTTTGAGTACTGTGTATCTAGCCTCAACATCTAAACCCGTTGTTGGCTCATCAAGGAAAACGATGTCAGCATTTGAAGCAAGTGTTGATGCAGTAAGCGTTTTTCTCTTCTCACCACCGCTCAAAACCCTTAATGGTCTGTTCCAAACATTTTCTAGTCCTAGCATCTCTATCCATTTCCTAGCCTCTCTCCTAGCATCAAAATAGCTAAAGCCTCTCATCATCAAGCTACAGGCTATGAATTCGAGCGGTGTTGCATCCCAGTTAGCTGAGTAGTCTTGTGGTAGGTAAGAGATTCTTTTCCTAACCTCCCTAAACTCCTTAACAACATCGAAACCAGCAACCCTTGCAAAACCCTTACTTGGCTTAAGGACTGTTGTTAGCATCCTTATAGTTGTTGTCTTTCCAGCACCATTGGGACCTGCTAAAACAGCTATGCTCTTCTCACGAACGCTGAATGTCGCGTCCTTAACTGCCCATACATCCCCGAACCTCTTTCCAAGACCAACACTCTCTACAGCCATCATCCACATCACCAGGTGCGGAAGCTGGTTCGCTAAGCTTTTAGCCTCATTTGATTAGGGCTCTAACTACATAGATGAATTGAATGGTGCTGAGAAGCCTCAGCAAAACACCTTATCTACTTGCTTAGTAGAGTACGCTTCTTAGGTGCTGTGCATGAGTAGTAATAGCGAGATCAATGCTGAGGATGTGATATTCACTGCTTTGAGTAACAGGATTAGGAGAGGAATCATAAGGGTTCTTGGAGAGAAGGGGAAGAGAAGCTTCACAGAGCTTATGAGGGATCTAAACATTGATGATACAGGAACCCTAACCTTCCACCTTAAGAAGCTTAGTGGTTTAATAACAAAGACTAGTGATGGCTACTACACCCTTACAGAACTTGGTCAGAAAGCCTATGCATTGCTAAAGTCCTTTAAGGTGAGTGCTGAGGAGGTTAAAGAGACTGAGGTTCCTAAGGCTAAGCCTGTTGTTGAGGAGGTTAGGGAGAAGAGTGTAAAGCCAGACCTTGTGATTCTGAGTAATAGGCTTAGCCTTAGGATTGATAGGGAGCTTCTAGAGAAGGTTAAGGCAATGGGTAGGAAGCTTCTGGTAAAGGATGTTGTAAGGGTTGAGATAGCTGATGATGTTGACGAGGCTCTGTTCAACGAGGTTGTAGAGTCTATTGAGGATGTTGTGGCGCTTAAGGTTCCAAAACACTTAGAGACCTCTGTACAGCTCAAGGCGAGGGAGGTTCTGCACATTATGAGCTCCAGGGGCAGGGTTTCAGCCCCATCAGTTGTGGATATAGTTACAGGTATTGTTGAGCCTGTTGTGAGTACAGTTACAAAGGTGCTAGCATCTGTTCCCTTCCTATCGGTGAAGAGTGGTAGGGGTAGGGAGCTGATATACAGCTCATCTTTAGGAAGTGTTAGAGTTGTTAAGGTTGATGCTGAGGGCGGATTAATCAAGGTTTCTCAGGGCGATAGCGGTAAGATTGAGGTGTACAGTGGTAGGTGGGGTAAGTGCGACTTCGATGTAGATATTGGTGATGAGGGTGAGCTAGAGATTGATGCAAAGGGTTGCGAAATCTATGTAACACTGCCTAGAGAACCCTTAGAAAAGCTTGTTGCAGATCTCTCAGGAGGTGTTCTAGAGGCTAGCATAGATGAAGGTGTTAAGGATGCTGAGATAAGCCTTAGCGGTGGAGCTACAAAGATTGGTTTAGGCAAGTTGGGGGACTCGAAAATATCTATAGATGTTAGTGGAGGTGTGGCAGAGGCAAAGCTGATATATGCAGAGTTTAGCGGATCATCAAAGATATCCCTAGATATGAGCGGTGGCATAGCTAAGCTAAGTATAGAGGTCCCTAGAAACACTCTGGTCACAGTCTCTAGAGAAGGTGTAGGAGGATATATAGACATTGACATAGACGAGGAGCTTAGAGCCCCACAAAAGATTGATAGGGTCATAAATATGGCTCTAGACGTTGGTGGAGGGTTTGCAGAGGTATCGGTAAAAGCAGGGAAGTAGACCCAGCATCATCCACCCCATAAGCACCCGTTTTTCGCTTCAGATGCAGTCAAAAACCATGTGATGTGCTCAGCATTTTTCGTGAAGCCAAAAAGCATTACATGCTATTGGATGCAGATAGCTTGCTGTGATTTCAATAGGACAGTGGTTCACGTAGCTATAGTATCTGGTCAGTGAAGCCATGGAATGTTCTCTTAGTATATCCATATAGAGTTATATAGTTGTACAAAGCGATATGGATAGGGGGTGCTATGTCGCAGAAGATATCAATATTAAAAGCTTTGCTCTATGGTTATGGCTCCCTAATGGGTTTAGGCTCAAGTCTTATTGTGAATTGGTTACTGTATTACTATTGTCCCCCTAGTGGAAGTAGTTTACCTGTGTTAGCTCCTATAACATTCATGGGTATTGCAATATTATTTGGAAGAGTTGTTGATGCAGTTTCAGATCCGTTAATTGGTTACTGGAGTGATATCTCTGTTACTAGGTGGGGTAGGAGAAGACCATTTATAATCTGGGGTTTTGTGCTTATGGCTCTGAGTCAGGTCTTCATATGGAGACCTGTTGTTCAAGGCTATAGCTTATGGAACGCTATATATGCAACACTTCTACTCGGATTGTTTTGGCTTGGGTTTACAGCTGCTATAGCTCCTTACCTAGCTCTACTTCCAGAGATAGCTACCTCAGTTGAGGATAGGGTTAAGCTAGCTACGTATCAAGCATTCTTTAACCAGGTTTCCCTAGTAATTGGAGGGTCTGTGGTTCCTATACTATTAACACTTGTAGGTTTCTTCAACACAGCACTAATCTTAACAGCTATAGCAACTACAAGTATGCTAGGAATTGTATTGGTATTTAAGGAGAAGCCGCTCGAAGAGATCAAGATTGCTAAGGGTATGGGGCTATGGAAAGCACTTAAGATTACATACACAAACAGAATTTTCCTTGTCTACCTCATACCAACAGCTATACTAGTTCTATCAACGACAATGATTCAAATGGTTATACCATACCTCGTGAAAGTATCTGCAGAACTTAGCGAAGCTGATGTTGCATTATTCTATACACCACTAATCATAGTATCTTTAGCTTCGTTACCTCTATTCAGAGCTCTTGTACATAGACATGGAAAGAAGAAGATGTATTTGGTAGGAATGGCTATGCTAATAATTCCAACATTTCTACTAACCTTTATAGGCTCTATAGGTATTGACCCGAGAATATACCTAATACTTCTAGGCATAGTAGCAGGAATCGCTGTAACACCTCTGCTTATGTTGCCTAATGCATTCATAGCTGATATAACAGATATCGATGAAAAGATAACGGGATATAGAAGGGAAGCTATATACTTTGGTTCTCAAGGATTTGTGACAAAGAGTATGGCAGGACTAGCTGGAGTACTAACATCGCTATTCCTAGAAACCTTTGGTTATTCACCAGGTGCAGATATGGGTATAAGGTTGACAACAGCTTTCAGTGCTATAATCATTATACCTGCAGTACTAATCTTTACAAGGTATCCTCTAGAGAAATAATTTCTAAGCATTACCTTTAGACAAGCTATTAGAGAAGCTGAAGCAAATTCAAAGAGCTTAAAGTAACTATTGTTGTTAAGGATTTGAATAAAGCTGTGGGGTACTAGAGAGTGGTATTCTCTAGCCTTGGAGAAGGACCTCTTTTAGCCATTCGACAACTTCTTTAATGACTCTAGATTTTGATGTGTATGTTGAGAATACGTGCCCTCCTTCATCTAGTACTACAAGCCTCTTCTTCTCTACCACTAGTCTTTGGTGAAATTCTAGTGACTGGGTATAGGGCACAACGTTATCGTCTTTTGCGTGGATAAGCAGTGTTGGAGCCTTTATAACATCTGCTAGTTCAATGACTGAAAGCCTGAACATAGCCTCTGCTGCCTCTATCCTCATTCTGTAGGGTCCTAGGATGAAGTACTCTCCCTCTCTAATAACAAACTTTGTAAGGTCTCTGCCTGGTTCTGAGAATCTTAGTGCTGGGGATAGGAGAACAACGGCAGAAACCTTATCTGGGTACTTAGCGGCTAGCCTAACAGCTATGTGACCGCCCATGCTAAGCCCTATAAGAGCTAGCCTCCTCGGACCGTAAACCTCGTGCACATACCTAAGGGCGTTCTCAGCATCCTCTAAAGCAAAGTCAAACCTGAACTCCTCGAAATCTAGCGGTGACTCTCCGTGGCACCTATAGTCAAACCTGAACGAAGCTATACCAGCTCTGCACAAAGCCCTTGCCAAGTCTACGAAGAGCCTGTTAGCCTCAATCTTATTCCCTGTAAAGCCATGGAGAAACAGAGCCATGGCATTTGCTCCAGCTGATGGAATGTGTATGTATGCTGATAGCTCGTAGCCAGCACTAGGAAATGTAAGGGGCTTCTCCGTACAGGACACGGCATGCACCTCTCAGTCTTGTGTAGGAACTAGTATAAAAACATTTTGTGGCGTGCTTAGCAAGCCCTTATATAGTTCTGTCAACTCCTTACCTGTGGGAGGAACCTTGATAGGTAAGCTGGTTGTTGGATCCAAAGCTGTTGTGTCTGATCATCAGCTAGCTACTCAGATTGGTATGGAGATTCTTAGGAGAGGTGGAAACGCATTTGATGCAGCAATAGCTGTTAGTGCTGCGCTATCTGTTGTCCAGCCTCAGATGGGTGGACCTGGTGGCGATGCATTCCTACTGGGTTTCGTGGGCGATGAGGTGATAGCTATAGCCTCCTCTGGCAGGTCTCCAAGCGGTTTCAGTGCTGAGGAGTTCTTTGAGAAGAAGCCTGTTAGAGGACCACTAACAGTTACTGTACCAGGTCTTGTAGCTCTGTGGAGTGTTATATACGAGGAGTTCGCCTCGATGAGTCTTGAGGAGCTTCTTGAGCCAGCAATAAAGCTTGCATACAGCGGTTTCCCCGTGGGCTTGTTCTTGTCGGAGGCTAGCAAGGCTTATGAGGAGGAGTTGAGTGTCTATAGGTGGGCAAGGTACTTCAAGGGTCTTGAGCTAGGCTCAACATTTAGAAGCTTGGACATGGCTAAGACTCTGAGGACTCTAGCTACTAGAGGACTTGACGAGTTCTATATAGGCGATCTTGCAGAGTCTATTGTTTCTGAGCTTAGGGATCAGGGGGTGGGAATAGTGTTTGAGGATCTTGCAGAGCACAGAGCTGAGAAGGTTAAGCCGCTAAAGCTGGAAGTGGATAACATGGTTCTGTACGAGCTACCACCAAACACCCAGGGGATAACAACATTTCAAGCCATTACCGCTCTCTACGAGCTTAACCTAGACAAGCTTGACTTCAGATCCCCGGAAAGGGTAATTGCTTGGAGCAAGCCTGTGAGAGACATATACATGTTTAGGGACCTATTCATAGCAGACCCAAGCTACATGACCATAGATCCCCAGAGCTATGTGAGGTACAGCAATGCTGTAAAGCTATTGAAGCAGGTAGAGAAGCGTGGTAGCAGTGCTGGCGCTGGTGACACAACATTCTTTATAGTGTCTGATGGAGAGGCAACTATAGGGTTTATACAGAGCCTCTTCTACCCATTTGGATCAGGACTTGTAGCAGCAGGGTTCCCGGTTCAGAACAGGAGCTTAGGTTTTGCAAAGGAGAGGGGATTACCAAACAGCCCAGCACCCAGGAAGAAACCTCTACACACACTATCTGTACTAGCTATTGATGCTGGTGAAGAGAAGTATATAATTGGCTGTGTAGGCGGTGACTATAGGCCACAGCTACACCTCAGAGTTTACGAGAACCTCTTCGTCTATGGAATGAGGCTTGACAGAGCAGTTGCTGCACCGAGATTCATATACATGGTTCCCTACGGCAAGCAGAAGGTAGTTGTTGAAGAGCCTTTACCAGCTCCACAGCCACAGCAAGGCATAGAGGTTGAAAGTGTTGGTTATGGTGGTAGCAGAGGTTTCGTACATGTAGCAAAGATTAGGAGGGATAGGGTATACATAGCAGCTGATCCGAGAAGCGAAGGAGTGCCACTAGCGTACTAGAGCAAAGGTTTTTACCTGCTTCAACCCTCTGCATCTAGGAGGTGAACACTCTTGGGCTTGGATGTGTCTAAGCTTGTTGAGGAGCTAGCTAGCTTACCTCTTGAAGAGTCTGTGAAGCTGATGGTTAGGAAGTTCATAGCTCCAGACATGGACAAGGCTTTTGATGCTGCTCAGAGGATTCTCTGCGTTGCTCCTCACCCAGATGATTGTGAGTTTGGTGCTGGAGGAACAATTGCTTCACTTGCTAGGAAGGGTAAAGAGATCTACATGGTTATAGCAACAGATGGTTCTCTAGGAACCTCTGACCCTGGGTTAGCTCCTCAGAAACTTGCTGAGGTTAGGAGGCTTGAGCAGGAGGAGGCTGCTAAGATACTGGGTGTCAAAAGGGTTCTGTGGCTAGGGTACAAAGATGGGTACATGCCCTACAATGAGGAGGCTAGAGCAAAGCTAATAACGTTGATTAGGGCTCTCAAACCAGATCTAGTCCTAGCCCCAGACCCTTGGCTAACCTACGAAGCTCACCCAGATCACAGAAACACAGGTCTTGTTACGGTAGAGGCAGTCGCATTTTCCTCACTACCACACTTTGTCGAAGAGAACCTAGTTGCTGGTGTTCAGCCATGGGGTGTAAGGTTCATAGCGTTCTACTACACAGCAAAACCAAACACATTCTACGATATCACAGACACTATAGATTACAAGCTGGAGGCTCTTAAAGCCCACAAATCACAGGTAGGCTCTAACTGGGCTCAGTGGGAAGCTCTTGTTAGGTACCTAGCAGCATTATATGGTAGGAGGGCTGGGACTAGGTATGCAGAAGCATTCAAGTTACTACCAACAGCACTGCTTCACGCAATTCCATTCGCTGAAATAGTGTAGTTAAGGATTTGAAGACCATGCACGGCAACCTCAAGGCTATTTGGAGGTACAGCTGGTTACTGGGATTCACACTATTCTGGGTATTCCTAGCAGCATCGATTTCTAGAAACCCGTGGTTCAGCTTCTGGAGGCATGCACTCAGCGATTTGGGGGATGCTAGGAGAGCTACTGATCCCTGGATATATAACACAGGTCTAATAGCTGTGGCTACACTGCTATGCATCTACTCCCTCTACATAGCCTACGAGTCGAAGAGAAAGCTAGTAGTGTTTAGCTCAGCACTTCTATTCACAGCAGGGATATTCCTAGCCCTTATAGGGCTGTTCCCAAGCGGTACAAGACCACACGTCTTTGTCTCAACATGGTTCTTTGTGCAGGTATGGCTCTCATCAATACCACTACTCATAGACTCAATAGCAAGCAGAAAATCATTCTACATAGCATCAATGGTTACAGTCTCCATCATAGCACCTATAGCAGCATACATTGTCGAAATTGTTGTTGGCTGGCCCTCAGTAGCAATCCTAGAGATATATGGTGCGATAATTGTTGGCTTCTACCTAGCCACACTAGCACACATTGTTAACGGTAAATAGATTTTCATGTCCTTGGATAGCAGTCTTTAGGTTTTTCTGGGGGTTAGAGGGTGCAAAGGATTTAATTAGCATTAAAGGTTTATTAGTTACCCCCATGACTAAGTATAGTGCTTGGTGATTCTATGCCTAGGGTTTATGTTGATAAGGTTGTTGGGGATCTGTACATACTTCGTGTAGATGATGATGAGACTAGGTATTTCGAGGCTTTGTGGAGTATTCCAGAGGGAGTAACATACAACTCATACGTACTTCTAACTAGTGAAGGTGCGGTTGTTTTCGATACGTGGAAGCATATTTATGCGGATCTCTATGTGGAGACTCTTAGGAGAGTTGTTGATTTAAGGGATGTTAAGTACATAGTTGTTCACCATACAGAACCTGATCACAGCGGCTCTTTACCAAAGTTACTGGAGGTAACAGGTAATGCCCCAACGGTTCTGGGTCATCCAATAGCTAAGCAACTCATATCTGCTTTCTACGGCATTGAGCCGAGGTTTAGAGCTGTTAAGGATCTTGAGGAGATTGTTGTTGGGGGTAAGAAGCTGAAGTTCATATACATTCCATGGCTTCACTGGCCAGACACAATAGCTACTTACATAGTTGACTATGGAGCTCTACTCACATGTGATGCTTTTGGAGGGTTTGGCTTGCCGAAGACCATTTACGACGATGATGATGCTGTTGTTGAGTGGTACAAGCCTTTTGTGAGGAAGTATGCTGTGGATATAGTTGGTCGCTACAGGGAGTACATAGTTAAGAATATTGAGAAGATTATGAGCCTAAACATAGATGTGAAGATAGTTGCTCCTGCACATGGACTTGTATGGAGAAGGAATCCTAAGCAGATAATAGACCTCTACTATGATATAGGCTCTGCAAAGCCTTCTGAGGGCAAGGTTCTAGTGATTTACAGCTCTATGTACGGGATTCAAGAGAAGTCAATGAACGTAGTTGTTGAAGAGCTCAGGGCAAGGGGGTTCAAAACTGTTATCCACAGATTTACTGATAGGGAGCAAGCATCCTTGGGGGATGTACTAGCTGATGCTATAGATGCTGAGGCTATAGTCATAGGCATCTCAACATACGATGCAGCCCCCTTCCCACTAGTAGAGCTTGCGATAAAGCTTCTTGTAGCGAAAGTGAATGCTGAGAAACCTGTGCTAATCATCAACACGTTTGGTTGGGGTAAGCTAAGCGAGGATACTATAAAGAGCCTCTTCAGCTCATCAAGGTTCAGAATAGTTGATATCGTTAGTGTTAGGGGTGCTCCACAGAGGAGTGATGTTGAGAGGATTAAGCAGGGAGTGGAAAAGCTTGTGAATAGCATCAGGAAGTAAATTAGTGGCATTCATCATGCCTCTTCCTTTTCCCTTAAAGAGCTTTTAGATATTTAAACCTCTACACAATTTGGTTGCCTTAGGGCAACACGCTCGCTACAGCTTGTTGGTGGGAGTATAATGTGATTGGAGTTATACTAGCAGCTGGTTTTGCAACAAGACTGAGGTCCATTACTCGTGGAGCTCCAAAGTCTTTGATTGAGCTTGAGCCTGGAGTTACAGTTCTTGACTACATAGTTAACGCTTTTCATGAGGTTGGGATTAACAAGATCTATGTTGTTACCAGACCTGATGCTAAGCACTTCTTCAAGGGTTTTAGAGGAGTTGATGTTGTTGCTGTAGATGTTGTTGAAGGTGATGGGAATCTATGGACTCTTTACCAAGCTATAAGGTATCTGAGGGAAATGGGTGTAGAGGACGATATAGTCCTATCCATGTCCGATCACATATATGAGGTTGCAATGCTCAAGAAGCTTGTTAAAGCATCTAGAGGTTCTCAGAAGCTTTACCTATGCTTAGATAGGTTGATTAGGGGTAGAGATGCTGTTGAAGGGCTTAAGATAATTGTTTCAGGAGAAACCATTGTTTTATCAGGTAAGGACATACCCCCGTACAGCGGTATAGATACAGGGCTTTTCTACATACCGAAAACCCTGTTTAGCTATATAGAGAAGGTTGTTGCTGAGAAAGGTAGGAAAGCAGCATTGTCAGACCTTATCAATGCTCTTGCTAAGGAGAATCTTGTTGGGTATGTTGATGTATCTGGGCATCTGTGGCAAGATATTGATACTCCTGAGGATGTTGAAAGAGCTAGGAAGCTTTACTGGAGGATACTCGCGAGAAACCTTGTTAAGGAGAGCGACGGCATTGTTTCTAGGTATATAAACAGGAGGATCTCTACAGCTATAAGCATAGCGCTCTACAAGGCAAAGATATTTATACACCCAAACATTGTGTCACTAATAGTCTTTGCTGTAGGTGTCCTAGCCTCTGCATTGATATTCATAGGCAGTAACATTCTTGGAGCAACACTAGCGATACTCTCATCAATTCTTGATGGAGTTGATGGAGAGATAGCAAGGTTGTTCAAGGCGCAGACAAGGTTTGGCGCACACCTAGATACTGTACTTGACAGAGTTGTGGATACGCTCATAATGGCTGCAATGTTTTACCAAGTGCTCTTAAGGATCTTGACACCACCTGTAGATGTACTGCAGCTTATTGTCCATACACTGTTATTCAGCTTAGCTGTTCTAGGCTCTACATACGTTAGCTACGTAAGCAACGTTATTGAGGATAAGGAGCTTGTTGCTAGGCTTAGAAACTCCTTCCCATGGGCAACAAGAGATGTTAGGCTAACTGTACTAGCTATAGCAACTGCCTTAGGCTTCTACGAAGCAGGCTTCATGTATATAGCCTTCGCTAGCTGGATCTTCATAGCTAGGGCTATGATCAGCTTGTGGGGGAAGGAGGCAAAGCTTGGAAAGCAATTCTCCTTGCCAAGACCCAAGTGGTTAGAGCCTAAGCCGCTGGTAAAACCATCGATTAGTGTAGTAGCTGAAGAGCTTCTCCTATACATAGCTCTCCTAATAATCCTCGTCTACCTAGCCTCTATGGCAATAGATAAGGTGTGGATGTACCAAACCTCTAGAGGACTTCATCTCTACACGCTTCTCTGGCAATTTATAGCATCTATAGAGATAGCATTCATTGCTTACCTAGCATACAACGCTGTAAAGGCTTTGACAAAGCTGTTTAACATATTGAGGGATGCTATTGTTGAGAAGCTTTGGGTAACACCATCAGTTTATCAGAGGATAGTGAAGAAGGCTATAGTAGTTGTAGCTATAGCGCTATCAGCTCATCCAGTAAACCTAGTCCTCGCTTTTCTAGGTGTAGAGAGAGATGTTGCTGAAGTAGCTAACTACATATTGTTAGCGCTAATACTTATAATGTTGGTGTTCATAGTTATAGATACTGTGAAGGCTTTTGAGCATCACATAATGCGTGCTATTGCGAGGAAGTGATATGGGATGGCTATAGGGGGTGGCAACGCAGAGAAGCTTTTTGTTGATGCTTGCAGAGACGAGCTTCTCTCTCATCATCTCTACAGATCCCTTGCTTCAAAGCCTTTTGTTGGTAGGGGTATTAGGGAGGCTTTACTCAAGGCTTCTGAGGATGAGTATAGGCACTACATGTTCTGGAAGAGTATCGTTGGTGAGTGTAGCGATAGGTTTCTAAGGCTCAGGGTATTCCTCTACACATTGATGTTCTACCTCTTTGGCTTAACAGCTACGCTAAAGTATCTAGAGTCTAAGGAGAGGAATGCTATAGAGGTTTACAGTGAGGTTGCTAGGCTAAGACCAGATCTGAGAGAAGCTGTAGAGAAGATTGCTGCTGATGAGGGTAGGCATGAGAAGGAGTTTAT
Source organism: Desulfurococcales archaeon (assembly GCA_028275745.1). GTDB lineage: Archaea > Thermoproteota > Thermoprotei_A > Sulfolobales > Ignisphaeraceae > Ignisphaera. The sequence continues at coordinate 13,836 of JAPWUB010000031.1, forward strand.
CTCAGGAATTGATGAGGCTAGGGCTAGGTACATAGGCGCTATAACCCTTGGAATATCAGACGCCTTAGTGGAGCTAACAGGTATTTACACAGGTTCTCTAGGAGCATTTGAAAGCACGTTGAGCGCTGGATTAACAGGTTTGCTAGCAGGTATAGCAGCATCAATCTCGATGGGTATAGCGTCCTATGCACAGGCAAGGAATGAGGGTAGGGCTAGACCAGGTGTAGCAGCGCTCTACACATTCCTATCATACATAGCTGTTGCACTCCTACTCGCACTTCCATACTTCATAATTAGCAACATCCTAGTGGCATTTGTTGCTATGGTGGTGGCTGCAGTAGCTGTTGTTGCTTA
>JAPWUB010000032.1 GCA_028275745.1 Desulfurococcales archaeon
AGGATACGAATCTATATGGACCTGTACCGATGATATCCTCAGTAGAGTTTATCGGGCCATTCCAGTACTTCAAAGCTATCTCCTTAGGCATGATAGCCGTTGAGAGGTGCGCCAAGTTCTCAAAGAGAGGTGTGAACGGTGATGACAGTATGAGGATGAGCGCAGTATCGTTAACAACCACAATATCTCTTATAACCGGATTTCCACTAGCATCAGTAAGCAACTGCTTGCCAATGCCAGAGAGCCTCAGGGATCTAAGGAGACTGTACTTAACATCCTCAGCTGTAAGCTTCTTACCGTTATGGAAGTAGATGTTGTCTCTAAGAACAAAGAGCCATGCAGTCTCATTAACCTTCTTATACTCCTTAACAAGCCACGGAATGTAGGCAAGCCTTGAACCATTCCACACAATCTTGAACAAGGCTTCGTAAACCTTTCCAAGAACCTCAAAATCTGCTACAGCTTTGGCGAAGTGGATATCAAGTGTTGATAAGTCTGTTGTGATAGCAATTTTCAGTGAACTAGATGAAGGTATGGGTGCGGTTGTTGATGAGGTAGCTAAAGATGTTTGCTGCTGGCTGATAGTATAAGCAGAGGTGTTTGTAATGCTCGATACTATGGTGGTGGAGGTGACAGATTGCCAAGTTGTGGGCGACTTTCCAAGGTTCTGCATGTATATGGCTACAAGAGCTATGAACACAATAGCAGCTACAGCTATAGCTACGGACTTCACATTCAACCTCATGGTACCTTACCGCAAATAGTGAAACGGTGGTTTAAACTAATTAAACCTTATGTTATAACTCGTTTAAACTTCTCGAATAATAGGTCGCATGGTTAGAAACATGTTTAGGCGTAAATGCCTAGCCACATGAACAGGTACAGAGATTTATTATCTCGACATGTCTGTCAAGGTTTCTTTCCCTAAGAGCCGAGAGAACCTTATCTAGTTGATTCACAGGCACTATGTAGAGTCCACATGCTAGTGCTATACCATTTACTTGCTCCAATAACCCCCCACTTCTATAGCTCTTACCTTTCAAGGTTACTGTTGTCCCTTTCATCAGCTTCCTTATTCTAGTCTTTAACATGCTTGGGTGCGTTATTGGACACCTTAATTATTGCATATTCATTACTCACTTCTGTTCAGCCTCCAAACATATATCTTCTCTACATCTGGCACTAGCTTTAGTTAATACTGTTGATGCCTTTCTACTTCTATCAATAATTGCTAGCACTCCCTCAAGAATTGCTTTCCTTACACGTAGCAAGGTCCTTATGTTATCTATCATTGCAGGGTCTTGAGATTCCCTAGCTTTTCTCAACAGCTTCTCTATACATTCGTCAACATGGATAAGCGCCGTAGTAACATGCTTCAATGCGCACCAGATGCTCTCCCACGCAGACCTAAGCTCTGTACCACTGCGTTGAGCCTCGATATTTAGAACATTGAAGAGTACTTGTCCTACAAATTTTCTCTGCTCCCTAAACAAGTCTATCAAATCACCAAAGATAGGCTCACCAACGAATGCATCCTCCTCCATAAGATGTTGCTCAACATGATTAAGATGTGCAATTGCATAGATAAACTCCTGTATTAGTGCCTCCTCCCAAACAGCAGACTTCTTCTCCGCAACACCAGTTACCTGAGCTTGCTGAGCTTGTATAGCTACATCTGCATTTTGAGCGGCTGAACCCATTTTATGCCCACTAAGGCATAAAATACATTCTACAACTTATTAAGCTTTACCACGAAATATTACTAGGTTACTGGATACAGGCACAGCTTGGTATGATGAACTTTCGGTCGCACTGATTGATGATTGATCATTCCTCCCACTGACCGTAACAATGGAGGGTAAAACCGCAAAACACTAATTTAAGGTATCTTTATAAGCAAGACCTTTCAATCTAGTATCTTCGTGCTGTGCCTATGGACGTTATAGCTGTTGCCGTTGTTTTTCTAACAATTGTTGCAATAATTGTTGCGCCTATAGCTAAGGGTGTAGCAGCTTTCGTAGGTCTACTTATACTACATATGCTTTCTAAGAACTATTCCTTGCTCAGTCTTGCAGAGTACATTGACTGGGATGTTCTTCTTGTCCTGCTCGGCACGTGGATAATTATTAACTATATGGCGAAGTCTAATTTGCCGAGCTATATAGCTCAAAGGGTTTTGCAGAGGTTTAGGAGAGCTGATGTAGCAATACTTGTGATAGCCATTGTATCAGGCCTTATATCAACATTTCTAGCAAATGTACAGGTTGTACTACTCTTTGCTCCAATAGCAATGGTTCTGGGGGAGCTTATAGGTGTGGACCCCCTTAAAGCATCCATGATAGTGGCTCTAGCAGCCAACTACATGGGCACAGCACTCATGCTCGGAGATTTACCGCCACTGCTACTCCATAGTGTTGGTGGTGCAGAGTTCTTTGATTTTATAGTGTTTAGGGGCAGACCAAGCAGTTTCTTCGTGTTGCTAACATCGTTTATTCTATCGATAATGCTGTTCTATAGGCTTTGGTTTAGGAGAAGAGTTTCAGATGCTGCTACAGGTAGTGTGAGTATAGAGGGTGGTAAGCCAGACAAGTTCCTAGCAATCACATCTATAGCGGCGCTGGCTTCGCTAATGATTTTAGCGGCCTTTAGACCCCTTATAGGTCTCCCATTGGGAGTACTAGCAATAATTGTTGGAATGGTAACAGCTCTAGCTGTAGAGATCTACAAACATCGCTTCAACAATGATGCTCCAAGCTTTGATGAGGTTCTAAAGGATGTTGAGTGGGAGACCATGGCTCTATACGCACTTCTATTCTCCCTCACTGGAGCTCTTGAGAAGGCAGGGTTCTTCGAGGATGTGGCAAAGAGTGCAGCCGGACTTTTGCTACAGAACCCAGTTACAGCATACACATTGCTGTATTGGTTGACGACAGCGCTATGCATGTTTGTTGAGCACGATGCTTTCCTCCTAATAATGCTCTACATGGTTAAAGATATGGCGTTGCTCTACGGATTGGATCCGTGGCCCTACTACTGGGGTCTTGCATGGTCAGCTACTCTAGGCAGTAATGCGACAATATCTGCAGCCCCTACACTCTATTTAGCGCTAGTTCTTGCTGAGAAGAGGAGCGGTAGGAAGAGGCATTGGAAGGAGTGGTTAAGGATTACGCTACCATTCACCCTCGTCTCATCAGCAATAAACTTCGCGATATCGATACCCGTACTATTCCTTTAACTTCAAGCACTTCCTAATCCTACTAACAAGATCCTCAAGCTCTTGTGTGAGAGACTCAAGGGAGTGTACATCCCCTATCCTTATAGACTCCAAACTCATCTTCACAACATCAAGAGCTTCAACAACAAGCTTAGTGCAGTAACCCAATGATGTGTGATTCTCGCCGCTAGGTTTCACCTCTCTTACCTGCATAGACTGTGCTTTCACGGCACTTAACTCATTTGTGATCTTGTTAATTGCGCTCTCGAGCTTCTCTATTCTTGAACCAATCTCGGTCAATCTCTTAGTTATTTCCTCAAACTGTGATTCAGCACCTTGTACTCTGCTTTCTAACTCCTCAACTTTCTTAATAATTTTTGACTGGGCATCCTCAATATTTTGAGCCCTACTCCTAAGCTCCTCAACAAACTTCTTCAAAGCCTCAACATCATGACTTGAGACAGGGGTTGCAGATGTTAAGCTGGCTTGCTGAGCTCTGCTCTCACCTTCTTCATGAGGCTTAGCAGCTTCTGCAGAGGTTGCTAGGCTTGCTATAGCTTCTGCAAGTTGCTTGCCGGATTCTAGCTCCTCAGAAACCTTCTCCTCCTCTAAAAGCCTCTGCGTCAAACCTTTTTCAGATGCTTCTGCACCTGGTCTCAAGAAATAGCCTTTCTCAGTCCTTACAATAATTCCCCTAGCCCTAAGCCTAGATAGTATAGCCCTTACAAGCTTTGGGCTAATACCGAGGTAATCAGCTATATCAGCTGGTTTAGCACCTGGATGAAACTTTATGTACTCTATAACCTTCTGTGTAAGACTTTTACCACTGCTCACAGCCAGTACTACCCCAGTTACTATTTAGCACTACACAGAATATTTACGTTATCAGGAGAGAAGACCATCATCACGAATCAGGCTACGAAATGAACGGAGCCGTTTCATCACACAGCAAAAGCTTATACCTTTCAACAGCTATAAACCTTTTACTCAGTGATGAGGCTTCAGCGTGCTGAGAAGATGATGTTAGAGGTCGCGTCTGATTTGAAGCAATGTATTGAAAATGTTACTTTGTAGAGAACTTTATCTTGAATGGTAGTAGCTCTGTCATGAGCCTTAAGCCAGGCTCTAGCTCCCTAACCTTCTCCGCAACATTGAGCACTACTGTTGCTGTCCCCAGATCTCCTGGAGTTCCACTACTTCTCCACTTAACTGAGTACTCCTCGCCAACTATCTCAATCTCTTCATACTCTGGAGCCCCTACATATGCGTGGAACTCTATCCTTATAATCTCTTTATCCCCTACATACCCTGCTCCAAAACCTCTTATCCCTAGGTTCTTGCCCTTCTCAACTCTTATACCAGCAGACTCAACATCCTTCTCTGCTGGTACAGGCTCCTGATGCTCAACAACTTTTGTTAACTGTAGATCTCCGGTCAAGGCTATGAGGTAAACGCTTTCTGCATAACCTACGTGACCAGTTATCTCACCTCTCCTAAGCTTCTCCACAACAACGCTAGGATCTTCACTAACACCAATCTTTCTCCTGAAAGGCTCTCTCCTCTTAGCAGCATCAAGACTCCTAACAGCCTTAACATACTTTACTGTAGGTACTGAGGCAGCTATTGTAGTCACTAAGGTGTCTAGTAGGTAGCCAGGATTAATACCAGTGCCGATAATGATGACGTCATTCTCTTTAGCTATTCTGTCAAGCTTTTGTGCTAGTATGGGGTAGCGGTAATACGGATAAGACAGGGTCTCGCAAGTTGAAACCACGTGTATACCCATTCTAGCAACAGAAGCTATTTGATCAAACACCTTATCGAGGTACGACCCTGTAGCATGTATCACAACATCTGCCAGCTCAAGATCTTCAACATCTCTCGATACCGCAACACCTATAGGTTTAAGGCCTAGTAGCTCGCCAACATCCTTACCAATAATCCTTTCATCAATATCTATAGCCCCCACAATCTCATACCCTCTTGCAAGTGCAAGCCTAGCCACAAGCCTGTTTATAGCACCAAAACCGTATAGGCCTATCCTCAAGCTCTCGCCCATAGCATAGTGTGTTAGCAAGAATTTAAAAAACTTTCAAAAATCATTAGAGTGAAGTTGTAGGTGCAGCTGGCGTGGGATCTCTTCCACAGGAAGACGGCATTTACATCTACCAGAATGGCGCTTACGAGAGGCTGAAAATTGAAGGGCCTTTCGTGCCAGAAAGGGATGGGACCTACATCATCTACTTTAGGAACAAGAGGTGCCCTGGGTGCAAAGCATTTGATAGGAAGTGGAATGTTTTTGTGAAAAGGTTTAGAACAGACTTTGGATCCCTAGCCATTGTTCAGTGCACCAATTTTTTCCATGAATGTGGGGATCAGGCAGCTGCAGATACATTCATATTCTACCTAGTGTTTGCAACTCCGCAGATTATAGTAGTTATTATAGAGAATGGGGTTCCTGCATATGTTGAGAGAGAGCTTTATTTCGATAGCGTGGAGTCTCTTGAGAGCTTTGTCTATGGAGTTCATGAGAGAAGGAAGCAACTAGAGTCTCAGCCCGGTGAAGAGCTGGAGGAGGGTGAAGGTATATACATAGACTTCTCCAAGAAGAACTGGAGGGAGGTAGTTGAGCAAATAAAGAAGCTAGTGATGGAGGGTAAGAGCCTTAAAGAGGTGTGTACAGAGAGTGGGTGCAAGCTAGTTGTAGAGTAGCTCCACAAACTTTTAAATGCTCAGCAAGTGTTTACTGCTCAGAGGTTTGCTATCGTGATAGAAATTAATGGTGTGTCTAAAAGGTTTGGGAAGGTAGTGGCACTAGACAACGTCTCTTTCAGTGTTAGGAATGGAGAGGTTGTAGGGTATGTAGGACCTAACGGCGCAGGCAAGACAACAACAATTAGAGTTGCCGTAGGGGTTCTCCCTCCAGACTCAGGAGACGTTATCATAGATGGGTACTCGGTTACCAGTGAAAAGCCAAAGGCTTGTGCAAGAATTGGTTGGGTCCCTGAATCACCCATATTTGAGATGGAGTTCAAGGCCCTAGACTACTTCATCTACCTAGCAACATACAAAGGTCTTTCAGTACCTGAGGCCAGAAGAGTTGGTAAAGAGCTTCTAGAGCTTGTTGGTCTAGGAGATGCAATGAATAGAAAGCTTGCCACATTTTCTCTTGGAATGAAGAAGAGGTTTGCTCTTGCAGTCTCAATGATAGGGGATCCACCAAACTTCATGTTTGATGAGGTTCTAAATGGTTTAGATCCTCAGGGAATAATGTTTTTTAGGAGGGTTGTTGAGGATTTTAGGAGGAGAGGGAAGGCAGTTCTCTTCTCCTCACATATATTATCAGAGGTTCAGATGATTGCTGATAGAGTTGTGTTCATAAATAAAGGGAGGATTATAGGTGTATACACAATGGATGAGGTAGTAAAGCTTGCATCACCACACATAGTTATAGTGCTTAAGCAGATAGATGATAGTGTTATCAGCATCTTATCCAGGTTTGGAGAGGTTGAGGTGTCTGGAAACAGGGTCATCCTCAGGAACCCTAAGGCAGAGCCTTCAAAAATTCTTGAGGAGCTTGTTAAGAGTGGTTATAGTGTTGAGGAGTTTAGGGTTAGTGAGGAGAGGACATTAGAGGAGCTATTCATGAAGCTTATAGGTGGTGAGACGAGGTGAGGCAAGCAGTAATAATAGACTTTAAGAGGTCTTTCATAAGACCAGCAACAATAATTGCTTTAGCGCTATTCATACTCCTAGGCATTGGGCTATCATACCTAGTCTTCTACACAATTACAGCAACTATGAAACCCGTGGGCTTCCTAGGCTACTACAAGCTGAGCAACGACTCATTAACTGTTGTAGGTGTAGCTTACAGTGCTTGGGGAGAGAGACTAGGAGGAGAAGCAACAATAATAGCCGAGAACTGCACAACATCAGTAGCAGTAGCGCCTCTCGGTTATCAGGAGAGGTGTTCTAGAGTTGCAGAGGCAAAGCAAAGCTTTGCAGATATCCTCAATGTTTCAATCAATCTATCAAGACAGCTAAGCAGTGTAGAGAATTTGGGAGTAAGGGTAAACATATCAACACGCTATGGAGAGGTAGTGGCTACAGCAAGTTCAGCTCCTCTCACAACCTCTGTGGCTATAGCCCCTGTAGCCTCATCAATCACAGCAGTCGCGTATCCAGCAAGAGCTTTTGTAAGCCCAGTACCGTTTCTACCATTCAACATCTGGTTCCTGGCATGCAGAAATGAAGCAGCGTACATCGCTCTACAGACCATCTCAGTCAAGAACACTGTCAAGATATTCGCACTAATTATAAGGAATGTTTCCGCCCCTCACATACCACTAACAACTGCTATTCCTGGTGGTGATGGTGGTGACTGTAACTTTGTTGAGCTTTACTATGGTTATGGAAACATAACTGTGACAAACACTTACGAGCTTTCAAAGGCTTTGGCTGAGGCTAGGCTAAGGCAGCTAGCTAAGGTGAATAGCAGTGGACCATTATTTGCTGAGGCATCTGTTGAGGGAAGTGAAGCAACAATTGTTGCTAGGTTTGGTGGTGCAGTAGCTCATGCAGTTGTTAATGCTAGGGCTTCGAATCCTGAGACCATTCTTAAGACACCTATAGTAACAGCAATGTTTAGTCAGCTTAGCACAGCTTCCCAGTTCATGCCCATAGTATTCCTCTACCTAGCCTACGTACTCATAGCCAAGCCCAGGAGTATAGGTGCATTAGAGTTCCTAGCATCAATGCCCATCACTAGGAGGGATCTCTACTTGGTGAGGCTTTTAGCAGGGGTGCTAACAACCTTTGCATCGTCAGGTGTGCTAGTTGTTTCAACAGCTCTCTCAATGCTTGCCATTGTTAGATACTCTATAGATCCTCTCAATGCACTTCTTCTATGGATAGGGCTGTCATTGTCTCTAGTAGCTGTTTACAGTCTCTTCTACATGATAAGCTCAGTTCTCAAAGGTGGAAGCTACCTAGCTATAGCAATCCTGACATATATACTGATATGGTTTGTAATGCCCATAGCAGCAACAATAATTGCTCTCAGCATAGGCGGACCAGCAAGAGTTGCTGATGTGAGCAGAACTATAGTTTACCTCAACCCCACAATACTCTATGAATACATAAGCAACTATATCTTATCACAGATAACAGAGTCTCCCATAACCCTAGACACAGCACTCTCAATAACGTCAACAGCTTTATGGATCTCACTACCACCCATAATTGGGTGGCTAGCGTTCAGAAAAGCCAGTTTATCTAGCTAAACTCTTTTGCTCAACTCTAAAGCATTTTTCTCCCCAAAGAGCACTCCTTAATTTAGTAGACCGCCTGAATAGTGCTTGAGGCGATGCATATGGGTGAAGTTGAAGAGGTTAAACAGCTTATTGAAAAGCTTGAAAACCTTCTTAACACCATGAAGGAGTGGGAGAGGAAACCAGTAATAGAGGTTGGAAACGCGATCGTCGAGATAGTTAAGCTTCCTAAGAGAGAAACTAAGAAAGGTGTTGAGCCAGAGAGGCTATCAATACATCTAAGGCTTAAAGATAGTTTCAGAGGAATATTCATAGAATCGTTTGAGGAGCTAGACGACATAGTGAAGGCTCTCTCAAACAAGAAGGTTATTGAGATTGCTAAAGCTATCGATGAATTGAATAAGAAGAGAAGCGTTGTTGAATACGAGCTGTAAACCTCTTCAGGGAGGGCGACAATCATCACCTTTTCAGCAACCGAAGGGACTCATCACGCAGATCCTAAATAGTGTATTGTTGCAGATGTTTAAAATGTTATTAAGAGGCTTCCTCAGCTATTGAGAAATAAATCCATCAAGGTTTGGTTAAGTACTGCAACTAAGGATCTGAACTACTACCATAAACCTGGTACACATTCACAGAACTACAAACCTTTTTAGCTCCCTTAACCCCGAAAACTTTATAAACCGCGTAGAAGATGTGTAGATTTGGTGTGGATAAATGGTTAAGGTGGATATTCCAATCCATGTAAAGGATGAAACAGCATTCCTAAGCAAGGGAATCAAGGCTCTTAGATACTCAAGCGTAACAAAAATGCTGAGAGTATTCAAGAACGAGAAACTGGGGGCGGAACTAGCAGAAGTGCTTGACAAGGGTCCGGTCTACATCGTCAGATACAAGAACTACACAGTAATAGTGCTACCAGACAGAACACATGTGCTCGAAGCCAAGACAGTAGACGAAGCTAGAGCAGTTGTTGAAGAGCTAAAGAGAACAGTTGAGAGCTAAATAAGCTAAGGAAACAGCTAATTGGAAAAACAAACACAATTATTTTTAATCTAGTTCATTGCTTCCTAACTTCTTCAAGTAGTTGCATTTTCACGGCTTTAGATTCAGCATCAGATACGCCATAACCTTGGCGTCATTCACCATGTTATCTATCTTGGCATACTCGTTTGGTTGATGAGCAACATCATCTATTGTGCTCCAGACAGCAGCTGGTATACCTAATCTTCTGAAGAATGCTGCTACTGTTCCTCCACCAATACCTACAACTCTTGGTTTTACACCTCTAAGTTCTTGAAGTGCTTTCATCAGTGTTTGAACTATTGGTGCTTCTACAGGTGTTGCTGGTGGTGCATCGCTACGCTGAATAATCTCAATGCTTAACTGTGGATACCTAATGCCTTCAACATTTTTCTCATGTTTTGAAGCAATCTCGTTAAACACTTTCTTAAGGTCTTCGAGAAACTCATCAACGCTGTGCTCTGGCAATAATCTGCAGTCCATAACTACCTCGTGTTCTCCAGGGATAATGTTTGGTGATGTACTTGTGTTTCTAACTATTGTTGGTTCGCATGTTGTTGTTGGTGGATCGAAGAGGTTGTTTCTACCACTATACTTCTCCTTCAACAGCCTATCAATAGCCATTATGTAGTCTGCTGCTACCCTATGCGGATTAACGCCTTTGTGTGGGGTGCTGGCATGTACTTGCACACCTTTAATCCTTAGCCTTAGCCACAGTATAGACTTTTCAGCAACCTCTATAACACTACCATCGCTAGAGCCATAGTCTGGAACTAGAGCCTCATCCTCCTTGCTAAAGAGTTCAGGGTGCTTCTCAATTAGGTAGCCTATTCCATACTTCGAACCAGCCTCCTCATCACTAACAAACGCCAAGACAACAGTTCTACTAGGCTTCAAACCCTCGTCGAGAAGAGCTTTAGCGGCTATGAGTGAGGATACCATTGCTTGTCCATTATCTTCAGCTCCCCTACCATATACCTTACCATCCTTAACAACAGGCTCAAAAGGCTTTGTAACAGTCCATGCACCTAGATCTCCGGGTGGAACAACATCTAAGTGTGTGAGTATCCACAGCTTCTTATTTGAGTATCCCTTGATGTAGGCTAGGATATTGGGTCTAACACCGCCCTTAGCCCTAGGGTCAGGAGCATTAATAATCTTTATATCGTCAAAGCCCCAATCCTTAATAACGTTGTAGAGGTACATAGCCTTCTCATACTCTCCTTCACCACCATAATCAGGATTTACAGCAGGACGTCTAATCAACTCCATTAGCAGATTTACAGCGTAATCCCTAAGAGAATCAATCCTTCTATACACGCTCAACGCATGATTCACCTAGAGAAGTGGCTAGGCATTGGAGAACATAATAAGGTTTATGCTTTAGAAGCCCTTATAACAACGAAGCCTGCATCCCTGTAGAGACCAGGTATAGGATTCTCCAGCACCTCAGCACCGCCAGGCTTGCTTAATCTGAGCGTTGATATGTAGAGCTCAGGCAAAAATCCAGAGCTCTTCAAGAGGTCTAATGTCTCGTCAACTGTGTAGAAACGTGCAAACCTGTAGAACCTGTGACCCTGCTCTTTAAGCCTTTGGTAGTATCTACCCCAATCACTGTCTAGAGGAACAAGCCCAACTATAAGCTTACCCCCGTCAACAAGCACCCTATACGCTTCACGAAGAGCTTTCGTAGGATTGTCAAGAAAGCATAGCGTTACAACCATGAACACAGAGCCAAACGATTTGCTCCTAAAGGGCAGCTCCTCACCTACAGCAGCGACAACATCAACTCCTCTAAGCCTAGCTATGCCCAGCATCGGTGTAGATGGATCAATACCAACCTCTATACCTATTGGTGACGCAAATCTTGCTGTACCAACACCAACCTCAAGCCAAGGCTTTGGAGCATCCTTTGAAGCAAGCTCTATAGCTTTAAGCTCGCTGAGGTAAAGATTCCTATGCTTCTCAAACCACTCATCATACTCTCTCCAAAGAGTATTAAAAGGTGTTGAAACCATCTGATCTACACCATCTGAAGAAATGATTATGGAGCACTCTATATCTCTAGGTTTATCTCTAGACCTACCCCACCATTGCCATACCTCTCAGGGTAATGCTGCTTAAGATGCTCCCTCACCTCACTACCACTACAATGGATTGGGTATATCTTCTCAGCTCCCAACCCTATAAGCTCTTCAACAACTTGCCTTACCTCGAACTCTGGAGAGCCCCACATGTGGAACCCTCCAATAACAATGAATATCTTTCCACCAACATCCTTAACAGCCTGCTTAGCAAGGTTCACTACATCCGGATGGCTACAGCCAACAAGTAAGATAATGCCTCTACTAGTGTTTATAGCTAGTGCCTCCTCAGGTGGAGGTCCATAGAGAGGCTGGACAACAAAGACATTTCTAGCTATCTCCATAGTTTTGTTAACAATCACCGGTATTAAGCCAAGCCTCTTAACATAGCTGTAGAGCCATGTATCAGGAGGTATAAACACCTTTACACTAGGCTTCACAGAAGCTATATACATTAAGCCGCCTGTGTGATCTCCATGACCATGGCTAATAACCACCACGTCTATTCTGCTCAGATCTATCCCAAGCCTCTTAGAGTTACGCTCCAAGACTCCTGGATCAGGACCAGTATCAAAGAGTATCCTAGTGTCATCAGCCTCAACATATATTGATAAGCCCCATGCGGTTTCAAGCCCTTCAGCAAAAGCATTGTTATCGACTAAAACAACTATGTGCACATTCTCAGCACCTGGCATACGTGTAGGTGACATAGTTACAAGGTTTCTTGTAGCATTCTTTAAGGTTTCTACCGTGAATGATGGTTGGAATGGGTGAGGAGTAGTTATAATAATGTATGCAATGAGTAGCAAGAGCAGTAAAGCTAGTATGGCTATAGCCTCAGACCACCCCATGCAACATCATCTATCATCAGCGGTGGCAGCATCATCACACATTATTAGCTTTGGGTAGAAGAGGCTAAAATGCTTACTTCATCCCTGGTGGAATAGCTATTACTGGTATAGTTGCAAGTGCTGCAGCTACATTGCTTCTACCACACAAGCTCTTTAACCCACATGTTTGTGTGTATAGTCTTAGGTTATCTACGTAGTAGAGGAAGGGCTTTGCCTGTGCATCGCTGCATAGTATTCTCCAGTACCTCTTAACATCCTTTCTAATGCTCTCAATCCTCTGACTCAGAACATCCTCCAAGCTCCTTTCAGAGCAAGTCTCAATAACGCTTAGAGCACTGCTTATTGAAAACTCGAACATGTCTAAAACTGTGTAGTCAGCGATCCTCATATGGAGCTTCCAATCCTCTAAATCAAGCTCTTTACAAGTCTTCACAACCTCAACACTAAACCTGCTGATTACGGGCTCAAACCTTTTACCAACTATCATAGCAGGGGATATGTATATCGATGAAAGTGTTAGAAGCTCTGCAACCTCATAATCAGCATTTAGGCACTTAGCAAACTCCTGGGCAAAAGCCTCAAGCTCTTGTAGAGGATACGTTAAGAGCCTAAAGGGGTTTCCACCCATATACTTCTCCAACTTATCAGGATACCTCCTATACACACTTGGTGGTAGCCCAAGGTCTCTGTACCTAAACCTCTTAACAAGCCACTCAACAGACTCCCAAGCACCATCCTCACTAAGATCGAAGAGAACCACACCTCTAAGGTTCTTAACTATAGCTGCATACCTGGCAAACATCTCGATTCACCCCAAGAAGCTACCTTAAACAAGTCAACCTGTTATTAATGTATAGACGTATCGCAATGCCTTGTCGAGAAGCTAATTACCCTCTTAAAACCATTCATTCTTCCTGGTGAAGCAAGTGATTGATAGGCTTCGCGTTGTTTATACAGAGAAGCACAAGCTTCACGCAGATCCAACTGATTCGCATAGTGAAAGCCCTTGGCGTGTAGAGAGCGTTGTTGCTGAGCTTCGATTCACAGAGCTATCGAGATATGTAGAGTTTGTTGATGCTCCAGAACAAAACTATAACGCTGTTCTTATAGCTCATAGTCCAAGGTATGTTGAGTGGGTTAGGAGTGAGTGTAGGAAAGGATTTCACTACATAGATCTAGACACATATGTAACTGAATACACATGTGATGTAGCAGCATCATTTGCAGCTGCATCCAGGTTAGCAGCACTAGATGTTCTTAGCAGGGGTGGGGCATGGCTAATCCTCGCTAGGCCAGGAGGTCATCACGCTGGTAGAGAGGGAAGAGCAATGAACGCGCCAACACTGGGTTTCTGCATATTTGACTACACATCAATAGCAGCTCTAAGTGCTGTAGAGAAGGGGGCTACTGTACTAGCAATAGATTTCGATGCTCACCACGGTAACGGATCGCAGGAGATACTCTGGAATGAGCCCAGAGCAGTACACATAGACATCCATCAGTGGGGTATTTACCCAGGAACAGGCTGGTTAACAGATATAGGTGGCAAGGGGGCAGAGGGAACAAAGATAAACATACCACTTCACAGCGGTGCTGGAGACCCTGAGTACACATGGATACTGAGAAACGTTGTAGAGAAGGCTATAAACATTGTGAAGCCAGAGATCCTAGTAG
>JAPWUB010000033.1 GCA_028275745.1 Desulfurococcales archaeon
GAAACTCCCAAAAGGGAGTAGAAAGTTAATAACCATTCTGCCAACACCAGCCATAATAGTGTCACCAGAAACTCCCAAAAGGGAGTAGAAAGGTACTTCCCATGCCTAGGCACACTACGAGGTTGCATAGAGAAACTCCCAAAAGGGAGTAGAAAGTGTTAACTTGTTAATGTAATTCTTTGCGTCTTTTGCTAAGGGGAAACTCTATTGTGGCGTGAAAAGTTCATTTTATTGTTGACTTTATTATAGCTGGTTTTGCTCTTCCGTAGCCTATGCTTGTCTTGGCTCCTATGCCTCCTTCCAGGGCTTTCACTATGTGTTCAGCGATTTTCACTGCTTTTGCAGTGTTTAGTAACTCCTTGTCTTTGTCGAGGCTGTAGTTTAGGGCTAGTATGAACTTCATTGTTACTCCTGGTGCTATTGTTGGGAATACTAGTGGTGTTGGATTCACGTCAACTTCAGCTATGTTGTCTCCGCTGTAGTGAGGTGTTATCACATCTGGTTCTACCAATCTGTTTAAGCAGCTCACTGGGTAGGCATCTGTGAATATAGCTAGTGAGATGTGTGCTTTTTCTCTAGTTGATGAGCCGAAGATGTCGTCCAGGTCAACGCCCTCAATGCTTTTGTAGTTGTTTAGCTCTAGCCAAGCCCTTGCAGTACCCTTTAGGCTGCTAGCCGGTATGTATGGCAGATTGAGCAGGGGGTCCCAGGCAATAGCTATTTCTAGAGGCATTAGGGGGTTTCTAGTGTATATCGCTAGCCTTGACACAAGCATTAAGCTAATTGTAAAGACAGCGTCAAATATTGTACTCAGCTCACTGAGTAGAGTATCTAGGTATTTACTAGATTGCTCTAGCAACGGCTTTGCCTTGTCGCAAGTAAAGCTCTCGCTAAGCTTCTCAGAGGCTGTTCTACTGAACCAGGGTATGTATCCAGCACCCTTACTTTCTTCGCGATACAAGCTATAACAAGAGACAAACGCTTTCACCAAGGCGCTGATCACATTCCTTGCGGTAAGATTCTTCAACTCCTCACTTACACAGGTATATGGATCCTTTTTCACACGGCTCAGGGAGCACCACCTCTCTAGGGCCATATACTGCTTGTCACAATCCCAAGTCTCTGAAGATATGCTGTAAGCTCATTCACAGCAATGGTGTAAGCATCGCACAGCCTATTTAAGTCTATAGCTATTCTCTGATGCCCAGCACCATACCACTCAACCTCTGTAGGCCAGTCAGCTGAGAAGAGTATTGATATATATGCTCCCTCACCCAAGCTATTGACTCTTGTGTGGTAAGCTACTAGAATTGGCGAAGCCCTCCTGCTAATGCTTCTCAGGGTATATCCTGTGGAAATAGCACCTCCACGCCCCCTTGGAAGCCCCAGGACCCAGGCATTTAGGGTCTTCCTCAAGTCATCATCACACGTAGGAGATCCTGCCAAAACCCTACACCTCTCAGACCTTGTAAAGAAGTTGTGCACAGCCTGAAAGTCCCTGGCCCTAGCCAGTAGCACTCTCGTCACAGGCATACCCCTAAAGCTCTTCCTCGATACCACGGGTAACGGTGGTGCAGCAACTTGCCTTCGAACATTCCAGTGTTCTCTAGATGCAACCCTCTTAACAATGTCCACAGTGGAGTCATAGACATCACTAATTAGCTGCCTTAAGTCTCTAAAGCTGAGCTCAGGAGGTAGAGACAGGTCTAGCGAGCCAAGGCCCCTCCTACCACCATTACCAACACCACTGAGCTGAAGTACAGCAACAAGGATTTTAACAGCCGTGAGCTCAGCATTAGAATCAACACTCCTCCTCTTCTCAACAGTAATGCTAAACCGCGTAGCTGGTCCAGGTGAGTAAAAGCAAACGCTCTTCTTAAGAGCTAGCAACATAATTCTCTGTAGACCATCAGAAGAGCACTTGGGTTGTAGAGAGCCTCGACCAGTGTACTCAGTATAGATAGTGAAGCGAGAGGCCTCAGAACCAGCATCGCCAGCATAGCCAAGTCCCATAACCTTGCCAACGACAAAGTTTATCCTCTTAACATCATCTCTAGAAGGACTCAAAACAACGTCTCTACGTGAAAAACCCTCTAAAAGCCCCAAGTCATACATAGCTCCAGCGACAAAGGCCCTTGCCCACCACCTCCACAAACCCTTGACCTCAGAAGCCCTAATACCCATGGGGTCTGGCTGAAGAGGTTCATACCAGCCAACAACCATGGGTGTAGAAAGACTAGCAATAAATACATACCTAGAGCTAGTTGCACCCCCCAACGACATTCTAAAAACACCTTAGTGCACGCAATCCCGCCTCACTAACTCTTCATCAATTACATGAATAAAAACTTAACTCACATTATCACGCTGATACTGTACACATAAATACAATAAGTCAATAAGAACACTTTAAAATTGCATTACGTTATTTAAATGCTCTGAACACTATGGAGGTGGTTCAGCAGTATGTTTACCCTTAAAATCAAGAGCCTTGCCCCCATAGAGCTCACAACCCCTCAAACACTAGACATTGGCAAGACCATTCTCTACGGATCCAATGGCTCAGGAAAAACCTCTATCATCAGGGCATTAACATATCTACTTGTTCCCAATGAAAGTGAAAGACGAAACCTCTTGTACGAAGTCGAGGTTGTAAAGAGTTTTGCTAAACTCCTTGGCTATGCTGATATAGTGCTCTGTGAAGATAATAAATGTGCTGAGCTTAGGTGCAACGGTGTAAACCTTGCTGTGTCTGAGACTATGTGGAGCCGCCAATATAGGGTTGCTAGAGTTGTTGGAGACTACATGTTCCTCCCTCAGGGCTCTGTAGACCCCATACACAATCTAGAGGATATATCCAGAGTCATAACTTACTCTGCCTCTTCTCCTGAGCCCGAAGCATTTATAGATAAAGTTGAGAAATTTCTGCATGACTATTACATTGAGCTTAATATAGCCAGGTTCCACGGCACATACTTTAAGGAGCTGGTCAAGGATAGGTACACATGGCTACCAGTAGCTTTGCTTCCTTACGGCCTCAAAAAGGCTATATCCATTCTCTACGCCTTGGAAATCAGTGACATAGTATTTGTAGAGGGCTTTGAAGCAGCCCTTCACCTAGACCTCATGAGAAGCCTACTAGACTTCATAGATGATATGTACGGAGGCAAAGTCATTGTTATAGAGACTCACAGCGGACTATCACTACGCTGGGGCATAGCAAAGGGGTGGAGTGTTTACTACGTAAAGCGCGACAGCATTACTCCTCTCACAAGGCTTGAGGATCTCAGCAACATTGAGTTGTTTAAAAAAGAAGTTGAGGCTTTAACACTATGAGCGCTATCTGCAACTCTATCCCACTGCACAGAGTAAACACTGTTGATATTCAGCAAGTATGTAAAGGCTATCAGCAAGAAGCAACCTTCATATCTTATTTGCAGAAAAAGAAGAGTAAAGCGCCAAGGCTTAAAGAAATACATGTCTGTATTTGTGACTCTAGCCACAAAAGCTGCGCTACCTTGCCTTGGTGTAGTGATGCTCAGCAAGGGGCTTACGATGTTCTACTCATTGATATTAGAAGGAGGTTGTGTGAAGCTGTTGAGCTAAAGCTGAAGATGAGAAGGAATACTAGAAATATTGAAAAACTTGAAGACAAATTTGTAAAGAAGTTTATGCATAGCTGTTGCCATGACTACTGTAAGCAAGTAAGTCAAGTAGTGGTGTTTGCACAATACGATATATCAAAGAAGGTGAAGAAGAGTTTTAGCAAGAAGTATGGACTTAGGATGGAGTTTACAAGTTTAGATAGGCTTGAACTTTCAGTTCTTCCAAATAATTAGAATCAGAAGAAGGGATCTAGGCTGTGTCTCTCATAGTTGGAGATGATTTGAGCTGTGAAGTTGTTGAAAATGTTGTACCTGGCTATCAGTGCTGGGATGGAATGAAACTCGAGGTCTTAGTTGAGGGTAGGAGGACTAAGTATAGCGCTATAGCCCTGCAGCCTAGTGAGTGTTGTTATATTAATAAGGAGGAAGGCTGGAGAGAATGCGATGCCGTGTGCGTGCTGAGGTACTTACTAAGTCATGATGTTGTTGAGGAGCTGAGGAGGGTATTCACAGAGAACGTTGTAATGGCCTTGCTATCACCACACCCCATACTATCTCCCCATGGGCTGACTCACATAACTGATGTACCTTCATGCCTGATCCACATCCTTATAAATGCCTCTAGGATTAGAGAAGCTATGAAGATTCTTCACTATGTTCTTCCAGCGCTACTCATAACTGTAGTTGTAGAGCTGCAGAGGGTTGATGTAGTGCCTGAGCAGCAGTATATTGATGCAATGCTTGCTGAGAGGGCTAGGGAAGTTATTGATAAAGCACCGAGGCTATCTGTGAATAACTCGCTATGGCTAGATATTGATGTGAAGCAAAACTACACTCAATGTCTAAATCACTTTGCGAGCCTGTGTGAGAAGGAAAAAGATGAGGTGTGCTTGAGTGAAGTGAGAAAGGCTAGAGCTGCATTGATGCAGAAATGACTCTATCTATTTTTCTATATATGCCTCTGCAAATCTCTTTATCCATTCAGCTACTTGCGATGCTCTGAGGTCTAGTGCAGTGTTACCAATAGATTCTGTGATTAAGTCCCTGAAGTTAGTAGCCCTTACAGCTCCCACACTTCTCAAGAGATAGATTAGAATTGCTTCATAAAGCCCATAGCTGAGCTCCTCTGCATCAGCCCCTCCTCTCCTCATAACGTTTACAACTTCGTCTACAATGCTTCTACAGCTGTTTCTAAAGCCAAGCTCTGCAAGTCTTCTGCTACCTCTAGCAGCTAAAAGAGTTGCAGTATATGTAAAGCCATTGGTAAACAGCGTTGAAGGGATGCTTCTTGCCCTAGCCCTAAATCCGCTCGCTACCTTCTCACCACCTTTCTCCCCAGTACTACTCAGGTTTGCTACAAGCTCAATACACTCAGCGGCTTCCTTCACCACTTCACTCATTTTGTTCCACCCTCATACACATATACCTTTATGAGCCCCCTACCAATAGTCTCTTTTCCACCTACATAGATGCTCCTATTACTTAGCTTATTCTTGAAGTCGTTGCACAGATCTTGAGCTTTTTTGTCTTGAGTGTCGCGACACAGTGCTACACTTGTAAATAGGGTTTTTATTGGTACGTATTCCTCACTCCAAGGACCTGTATCAACAGTTTTCTCTGCACGCTTTAGCTTCACCCTGTACTGTATCACCATGCTTTTCCTAATAATTGCAAGTCCCTTGTTGTCCTTGTCAGGCAAGATAACGAGTCCGTGATTAGTAATTTCTTCTATAATGTGTTTTGGCAGCAAGATGCTCAGCCCTGACCTGTTTAAGAGATCGGGATCGGGAATTGTATCGAGCTCTGTTTCGTTGATGAAGGCCCTTCCTGAGAACTTTGTTGAGAGTGCTATGCCCTTACTAACCCCCTGAATTATATGTGAGGTGTCCAATCTTAGCTTGGCATTCTCAACGTCGTTATATATATCAAGATATGTTTTGAGGTAGCTCAGGAGGTGAGGTGTTGTAGCATAGATCCACACATTGTCTAGAGACCTTGCGGGGATTAGAAGTAGTTTTGCATCTAGAATTGAAATGTGAGAGGGTCTTGTCTCAAGCTCTCCAGGCTCTGAGCCCAGATGTTTCTTAAGGTCGTTATCCATGATGTTTGCCTTGATTGCTCCCTTTAGGCTACTAGCCCACATAGTTGGAAATCCAAATTCGTCTCGTTGTACGGGCAAATCAACATGAAGAGCCTCTTCACGACCAGTACCAACGTGTACGGGGGTCAGGGCTTCTAGAAACATTAGTACGGCTGATTTATACAAAAGTTGTTCACCTCTTCTCACTCTTCTGTAACTTAAGAATATAAATTTTATATTGAGAACTAGTCCATTACCTATTGAGCAGAAGGTTTATTTTCCTTACTTAAACACTTTAAATTCTCAGTGGTGCAGGGCTTGGATATAAGCACGCTTATATCTCTTAAGCTTGAGGCATTGCTTCATGACCCCCCTCATAAGTCATTCTTGCTCACAGCATGTAATATGGATTTCAAGGCTTTGCATGAAAAAGAAGCTAAGCAGTTTAGAAGCATTATCTTAAATGGTACAAGATTTTATGGTTTGCCTCCCCAGGCAGAAAGGTTTGTGAAAATCTATGACGCATTAGCGTCTACTGTTGAGAGAAAGCTGGTTAGATACGCTGGCTGGCCCAAAGGCGTTTACCTACCGTATGACAAGCTGCACAACATTTTTGACCCTAGGCAAGGCATAGACCTCAGGTCACTGCTTCCTCAAGACACTGGGAACAGGATTGGTAGGGTAGCTAAAGAGCTCAACAACACTCTAATAGCTGTTGATAGTCTCAATGACTTTATACTCTTTTATAACACTCTCTACCTTTTACTTGAAGCCCTCTGGTATGTGTATGATTTGCCCCCAGCTCTCGCTGACACCAGAGTTCCTACACACACCATGTTTGACCATGTCTACGCCTCTGCAATGATGGCTAATATTGTAGGTGAGGTCAGAGGCGATTATGAGCCTGTATTAAGGGGGTTCTACGTCCTCGTGGACTTTCCCAGTGTTCAGAAATTCGTTGGTGTTGGCAGGAAGGCAGGAGACTTCTGGGCTGCTAGCTGGCTAGCTTCAAACACTATGTGGGGTATTGCAGATAGGTTTGCATTTAGCTATGGATTTGATGTTGTCGTGTCTCCAACGCCACGCCTCAACCCTTATGCTGCAAAGAGCTTGTGGAGTAGAGTCCCTAAGGAGATTCGTGAAAAAATTAGCAAAGACTCTCCACAAAGCTCCAAGTTTTTAGAGGGTCTTGGGAGGTATGCATTAAATCCCCTGATCCCTGCAACAATATCTATGGTGTTGCCACAGGCAAGCACTGTACAACATGCTGAAGTAGTCTTAGACATGGTTAAGCAGGCTTATGTAGAGAGCTGGAAAAGTACTGTTGAAGACATTATCTCTACTACAGTTAGCCAGAAGGATGGGGTCTCGAAGCTCATTTACGAAAAGCTACATGAAGTTAAGGACATTATCGAGGTTCCTCCACAGGGTGTAAGAATCTATGTTGTTGACGTTAGTAGTGTGTATGAAACTATTGTTGCTTGCCTAAGCGGTGACACTGCTAAGTGCAGTGCGCTAGGGCTAAACATTGATATGGAGAGGTTTGTAGAGTTTGAGAAGAGGCTTGGTGAAATCATCTGTGGCTCTGCAAAGTGTAGTGAGTTTGATGTTGCTAAGCACGACCTTGCCTTCACTCTCCTCTGGCATCTGCTCTACACAAGAGCTATAGACCTTGCAAAGAGCTTTGGCGTTATAGCAGTTCCTACTCAAAGACCTTTCTGGGTCTATTCAGGAGACTCCATTCAACCCATCACCTCGAGTTACATAAGTGGCTGGACTCCATGTATACTCTGTGGCTCAGAGCCAGCCATAATCAAGTTCGCTAAGAAGCCTACAGAGAGAGGAGAGGTAACATTTGACTTTCAGCACTCAGAAGGAATACCGGCATCTGCAGACCTGAAGAACCTTGAAAGAGAGGCACATGAGTTAGAGAGCATGTTTAAGCCTGGAGAAGTGCTAGGGCCCTACTGCCTACTAAAGAGGGTGCTCTACTTCACTAAGCCAAAGAGTGTGGAAGCACGCCCCAGGTTTGCATCTACAGATGACATAGCTCTTGAGTGGAAATCGAGGGCTGTAAATGTGCTTATTCAGGTTACAGGGTTACGCAGGGAGTTCTTCAATAGGGTGGCTGAAGAGCTTGTGAAGAAGCTCAGGCTAGACCCTGGTAGCCCTCAAGTAAAGGCGCGGCTTCACATCATTTCTGAAGCTCTAGAAGGACTCCTAACGCCCAGGGTTGAGATGGCTGAGGGGGCAGAGAAAGACATTGACATAGCAGCGAGGAAAATCAGTGAGACTCTAAACACTGCCGTTGCTAGTGATGCCCTTGTGTCAAGGCTTTCAGAAGCGCTTATAGAGGTGTGTAGGCAGAAGGTAGATGAGGTTACACCTAGATTGCTTAGCCTTGTTGAAGAGCTTAGTGCTGTTGGGGGTGGAGCAGCCAGCGAAGTTACAAAGCTGATGAACTTAGTGAAGAACTGGGCTAGCAAAGCAGAGAGTGGTGCGAGGGCTTACAGAGCTTCTGAGCTGTGTAAGGCTGTGGAGATCCTAACGACGTTCGCTATTCTGAGAAGCGATGCTGACTTTATTGGCGATCTTCACAAGGGTACTAAGCCTCTGTCACTTCAGGAATACATAAGCGTCTTGAGAAACACCATCAGTGGAGAGCTGAGAGAGAAGTGCCATGTAGCTGAAGGCGATGTTCAGAGGGTTGCCGCTAGGCTTGAGGACTTGGTGAAAACATTCAATGAGCTGTCAATAACGGAAGTTCTTGTGAGCCCGGCGAGGACTTCAGCTTTGTCATTATCCCTGATGATGCAGGCTCTCGAGGATGCAGAAATCATTGAGAGAAGTGGAGGTATACTAGTGTTTAGTGGAGGCGATGACGTGCTAGCGCTAGCTCCAGCGCAAACAGCCTTGAGGGTTGCTCTCGAACTCAGGAAGAGCTTTGCTAAAGACTTAGTCAGCATAAGGGTTGGGACTAGCGACATGATGCTCAACGTGCTTAGAATGCACATTCCCCTCGGCAGGAGCACTAGCATAAGGTTTGCAAATATAGGGGACTTAATGAATGTAGAGATTGCTAAGGCCTTTGAGCTCCTAGAGGGCGTAGCTAAAAAGGCTAAGTGGCTTAGCACAGGTGATGCAGATGGTAAGAGGAAGGATAGCCTTATTGTGTCAGATAGCAGGATTAGTGAGGTAGCTGTCCTGCCCTTGAACAGTGAGATGATTGACTTAAGCGAGGCTGGCCTAGGCCTAGCACTATTAATGTCTGTTGGAGCACTGTCTTCAGGTCTTCCAGAGGACTTCAGGGGGGCTGTAGCGGAGAGCATTGGACAGTTGCCCAGTAGTGCACTGGCCAAGCTATTTGAGTATGTGTTAAAGCGAAACGTTGTACAGGCTGAGGAGGGGGGCAAGAAGTTTTGCGAAGAAGTTAACAATGTGTTAAGGAGCTGGCTTGAAAAGGCTAAGGATTGCCGCGTCGAGATTAATGGAAAGCAGTCGCCACTGCTTAGCGAGGTCGTGAGCCTAATGGCTATTTTGAGGCGTCACATATGAGAGCAATAGTGGTAGAGCCTCTAGAGCCCCTCTCACTCTCGTCAGCACCTATAACAGGCGTTGACACTCTAGCATCTGTAAATCCACTCCTGCTTCCACTACCAACAACGGTTGCAGGAGCTCTAGGAGCTCTTGTGGGTATTAGACTTGCAAGTGAAGACCCTGTTAAGGGGCTTGTTGAACTTGTTGAAAAGCTTGTGGAGAGGCTGAGGTGCAGAAAACCTTTGCTAATGGGCCCCTTAATCCAGTTTAGCTCTGGTGACAGCTGGTCAGAGACTATGGTTAGCGTTAGCTGGTCAGAGTTTGCAAGCCCCCTCTGCATTGACAGCTCAAGCCTATTCATAGATCTTGTCAATTGTGCTAATAGAGGAGGTATTGCAAAGCTTAAGCCTGCGATAGCATATGGTGTTCACCTAGAGAGAAAGGCTATTGAAGCTGGTGTTGTGGGTGAGAAGAAGGCTAAAATTGGCTATCTCTACAGATACCCACTGCTCATGTACAATTTGGTCAGCCAGTATAGAGAAACTCCAGCTAGACCCAGATTCATCTATGCACTGAATTGCGATGAGGATGTAGGTGGCTACATGAGATTTGGTGGTGAGGGCAGGATAGCCAAGGTGTACACTACGAGTGTTGATGAGGTGAGGAGGCTTACCTCTCCGCTGAGCCTCAGGCCGGGGCTCTACATAGCCCTTAGCCCTGTGCCCCTACTGCCCCTTGACAAGTTACTTCTCTATTTAGAGTTCGAGAAAGTGGTTGGGCTGGAGTTTGTAAGGGAAGTTATCGGGCTCTTGCCGAAGGAGAGGGGAAGAACTCCGAAGATAGCTGTTGAAGGTATTGGACTGGGCTTTTATGAGGTCAAGAGGGTTAGGAGACCAGCAGTCCTAGCACTACCTCCTGGCACAGTGGTTAAGGCAGAATCGCTAAGCAGACCTGTAGGTCCGGTGCTAGAGGCTTTATACAGCATTGGCTTTGCATCACTCTATCAACTGAAGTGAGTACAGTTCTTAACCTATAGAGCCTCACCTTCAACAAACCTTTACAAGCCCTTTACTGGCAAACTCATAGATTTTCTTTCTGAGTTCAAGATCCTCAACAACGCTCTTTGCATATCTAATCCTATACACTCTCTTATCCTCAGCCATGACCTCAGTTACACAGTCTTGTAAGCCTGAATGTTGCAGAAAGTTTCTCTCAAAGTTCCTCTCGTTGACGTGCTTCAGCTCTTCAGCACACTTATCACTCTTCTCAGGCTCTATAACATCTACAAGCCTTGTCCACAATACATTGCCTTGCAATTTCTCTTCGATTTTGTTACGGATCCAGCCATAGTCGTAGCTTATGGTGATCTTCAGCCTCTCGCTCCAGCTGTAGAGAAGCTCTGTAGCCTTGCCGATAGTGTCTAGCTTAACGCCATGTTCATAGTCATAGCCCTCCCTTATAAGCCTAGACACAAGCTCCTTGGCTAGCAATATCTTTGCCAGCGCTTTTACCTGCTCTGTCAGCTCAACACTTTTCACAACCCTAACCTTTATTTGCTGGTCCTGCTCTGTGCGAGAAACTTTAACAAATTGTTTATACAACTCAAGAACGCTACTCACAAACCTCTCCAGACTCGCACTTGGCATTGCTTCTAGGGCTAGCAATGGCAAGCCATTGAGTAGCGACCCTGCAAAGGCGTTGACCATGTCCACCAGGTTCAGCCCCAGCTCTTTAGCCAGCTCTTCAGAAGCCTTGCTGGCTGCCTTACCAACAGCACTCCTCTGCTCTCTGGGGCAGCACACTCTATTTGCTATGAACAGCCTCACCCTTCCCTCAACGCCTTCGAGTAGCGGTGGCGAAGAATACTTGCCATCACTTTTAAGCCTGACCTCCTCAACAACATGAATTGTGTAGAAATCCTTTGGAACGTCTCTCATCACAGGCTCACTGTTGTAAACTCTCATCACAACGCTCTTAGCAGTGCTATAACTAGCAACTATTGATAGTAGCTCTAGGAGTATAGCTCTTGTAAGCACTGGCACATAGTTCACCCCATGACTTAAGTCAAGGTGAGCAACAAGCTCCTCACCGACACTAATCCCATCAACTATCTTAAGCAATGTTTGCGCAAGCTGCAGAACAACAACTTGCTGAAAGTCCGCTAGAGAGCCACAGACATCCACAACTATAGGCACTTCCTTACCTCTGCTGAGAAGCATATTCTTGAACTTACCAACACCTGGCGCAACAAAGACCTCAAGCCCTTTCCCAACACCTTGATCCTCGAGGAACTCCCTATACACTTCCTCAACAACAGAGAGAAGCGAACTGTAATCCCCACTAATACCCGACACCTTCACAACAGCTGTGTCTTGAACAATAACCACAGTCTTTTCAGGAGGCGCTCTATACCGAGAAGCAATATAGTTGTAAAGCACAGGCACCGTAGTAAGTGATCTCTGAGAGTAATCATCAATGACATAGCTAACCCTAGACCAGCGAGAATACTGCTCCACGTCTTCATCTAACAGAGCAGAAAGCTTTAGCCCTTCTGGGTACCTGCTCCAAGGCATACCCATAACAGATATAAGTGCATGCAAGTAGCTTTACACCTCTACATATTTTTTAACAGAGAGAGCTATTTAAAGTTGTAAATGGGAAGTGTGTAATTAAATGAGGTATATGAGTCTACGAGCTGGGCAAAGTTATGGCTGGATTCACATCAATTGGATCGTAATGTATCTAAACATGGTTTGTGTCAGGCTCTTCGCATGAAAAAGCCGTAGAGAGATTTTTATCAAGTCGATAAAACACTCCTCTATCCCTAGCAAAGATCTTGAGGGTATAACGATGATAATAACCTCTAATTCTCTCTTAAGTTGCTGAGGCTAGGGGTTGATTCACTGTTTTGAGAATCATGATGTTGATAGAGAATTTTTATTTGTGATGATTATCAGTGCTATTTATTTTGAATAAGATATTTGTATTGTTTCTTCCTATATCTAGTTACATAGAGTAGTAATGCTGCTGTTATCTTAGCCACTAGCTTTACGGGATATATAGATGCGTAGAGTGAGAATGAGTGTCTAGAATACTCAGATAATATTCTAAAGAATATCCTGCTTAGGAAGAGTAGTGTTGCTAGCACTTCCTTTGCTGTTAAAAGTCTTTTTAATAGCATGCTATCTGCATGTTTATGGTCAGCAATTGGTGATGCTGCGTAGGTAGCCGCTCACAAGAAGTGACTAGGAGACCTGCTGTAGATACCTATGGCTGTTCTGTGTATATAAGTCAAAGAATTATTGTGTGGAGAGGGTAAAGCATTAACTACTCTAATTTAAGGTATTTTTAGAATTTCATAATTCGTTGTCATGCATCTATATAGAGTTATGATCATTAATTATGAGGTCTTTTAGCTATAGCTACTGCTTTTAAATTTACCCTTCTCCCACGCTTTATGAGGATATAGTCATCAGTACTTGCTAAATCCCTAATTAAATCCCTTATCAAGTCTTTAAGATCTATGTCATCATATATAATCCTGTAGCCCAATACTAAACCTGTTAAGAAGCTCCCAGGCACTATATTTTCTTTAAGGGTCTCAACATCATACTACAACATCAAATGGCTTACCGGTTCTTAAATCTCTTAATGATTTAGATATACTTAATTCTAACTCAAGCTTTTCACTAACACTGCTTAGCTCATCAATGACTACTAGTAGGTCTAAGTCATTAGGATTCTTCGAGAATGTGCTGCTACCAAAGATTATTAAAGTCTTTAACACCTTGTTAAAGGATTTAAGAACTTCTGTAACTCTATATAATATCTCTTCCTCTAAGGTAATTCCTCGTCACCTCAACAACCTTCTTAGTCACCTCCTTTGTAACTATATCCTCAGGCCCAAATATCTCACCCCTAAGCAGAAATGGGTATCGAGCCCTAGCATAATACTCTGTAAGGTATTCTAACGCTTCAACAACTATATTGAAACCCTCACCTAACTTATCTTTAAAGACCTCATAGAATGCTGTAATCAATTCAGGCCCATGGTTATAGACCACCCTTTGCCTAATCTCTAACAAAGCCTTTACACACTTCTCAACACACTGCTGTGCATAGAATGCAGCTTGCGGATAATCATTAAACGCTAGTGCTCTTCTACACCTCTCTAAATCTTTTAAAGCTTCCTCAAAATACTTCTTAGCAAACTTCTCAAACACACTCATTGCAACTCCATATACTAGCTAATTACTAAGGTTAAATTCCTTTTGGAGGCATAAACTTAAATTATGTGATATGTGTAAAGCTGTTGCAGAGTCCATATAAGTTGTAGACATTTGTGCAATGGTTGTGGATACTTGAGTTAGTCACTCTATATAACTACTAGCACCTTAACCTTCTCCCCATAGAACCTCTCCAGCCTCATTTGATAGTTCTTTTAGGCTGAGCGAATGGTGCCAGGATATACAGATTAGTTAAGGGGTCTATACAGCCTGGATTTTCCCGAGGCAATCACTTGTAAATAGCTGTAAATAGTTGTGGATATATTTTTCTTGCCTCGGGGTTCCGGGCTCTGTTTGGATCTTCATAGCATCGCTGCCCGGGCTATCAGGGCTCAACAAAACCCAAGAGCCCCTCACCTGCTTCAACCCCTCGCCCACACCTTGGGGGCAGCCAGGGGGTTGCCAAACCCTCATCAATGTGTGTTCACAGGGGCTTTGGGAGTGTTGATTGTTTGGCACGGTTATATTTTGGGGGTTGGTGAAAGTGTTGTGTTGCTAGACCGATGCATCTAAAGCTATTCACAGGTATTTACAGCTGATATAGACTGGCTACGGCTATGCATTAGAGCTGTGGAGGAAGATAGC
>JAPWUB010000078.1 GCA_028275745.1 Desulfurococcales archaeon
CCGAGGCTTTCAAGCATTGTTGTAAGTAGTCTTCCTGCTGCACCTACAAATGGTCTTCCCATCTCATCCTCTGTTGCCCCTGGAGCTTCACCTACAAACATCACCTTTGAGTTCTTATCCCCCTCTCCTGGCACAGCATTCTTCCTAAACCTATGCAAAGGGCATTTTGTGCATCTTCTTATTGCCTCCTCAAGAGTGGCCCAATCACTGTATATCTGCATAGCGTCAGTCATACACAGAATTCGCCAGAAACAGTTCTACCCTGCAAAGCATTATAATAACTTTTTACCCACAACGTGAAAACTAGATATCGAACACAGAATTCTGTTACATGAAACTAAGAAATGAGGAGAGTGGTGCAACATAACTATGGCACTTAAGCATAAAAAGTATGTGTATGTAAAAAGATCTGATGGCGCATACATAAAGGTTAGGGTGTTAAAGAGCAGAGAAGAGGAAGAAGATAAGTATATAGTAACGGGTCCAAAGGTTTCAAAACCACCAGCAACAGCTACAGTAATAAATGAGGAAAACATACCTGAAGCAGTGAGAAAAAAGCTATATGAGATTTAACTTTTGTTAATAAGGAAGAAAATATAGCAGTGAAAGTGTGTCTTAGACAATGATGAGGTCGACGTTGGCCGAAGCGTGATGAAGGGTCGATAATCTGAGTCTCTTTTTCTTTCCTTTAAAACAGAAAGAGTCTCCTACCACTACGAAGACACTGATTTATAACGTCATTTATGTCTACAGTAGTCCCTTTAGCTATTCTTGCACTAGGGTTTGAAATACCATTTATGTATATCCACAAAACTCTGTCATAATTGCTCTCGTCTACCAGATGCTTTGCAAATACCGGGCTCCACCCCCTTATCGGAAAATCTAGGGTAACTATTATTGTGCCAAAGCCTAGTTCTGTCTCCAGTTTTGGCGAAAGCATTTCAAGAATAGATGAATAGAGGTATGCATATACTATTGTAGGTCTAGGCATTATTTCTGCAAAGTTAACGCGAAAGAAGTCGTTGCAAATAAGTTTCAGTCTGTCTTTAACTCCATAAAGTTCAAAAACAATCTCTGTGACATTGCACAGCACTCTATCAATTTCGATGCACACCACTGACACGCCAGCCTTTGCGAAGTCTATCAATACTCTTCCATCTCCACAACCCAGATCCATTACTACATCGCTTCTTGTAACTCCAAGAGCATGCTTTATATATTCAACAACAATTTTTGGTGATGGTATCCACGGAACTTTGGACATGTTTTCAAACCATATAGCGGTGTAAATATGGTTTGTGAATTAGCTTATAATCTCAATAACACTAGCACCACTAATACATACAGAACGTAAATATAGGAATGATGATAGCGCTCTTCGCTGCCTCTCGTGATGAAGAGCAATCCAGCTGATGTAAGTCAGACGTAGTTATATGTATCATTACCTTCCATTAAAGCATAAAAAGCAAGTTACTTTCAGTAAGGCTATTGCAGTAAAGCTGTAAGCACGCTAAAGGAAGGTAGGAATTCTATGAGCATAAAGCACAGATTCTGGAGCTTCATTGAGCTAGGTATAGATCCTTACCTAACAGAATACAGATACAATGTAACTGAAAGCTTGGCAAAAATCAGGGAGAAGTACTCATACCTAAAAAATGGTGAAGAGTCCCAGGATAAGCACTCCATCGCAGGCAGAATCATGGGTATTAGAAGGCATGGGAAGATAGCGTTTATGGTACTTGATGATGGAACTGCAGAGATACAACTAGTGTTTAGGTACGATATTCTAGGGGATGAAAAATGGAAAATTGTTGAGCTACTAAACATTGGCGATATTATAGGTGTTTTCGGAAGACCTATGAGAACCTTGAGAGGAGAACTATCTATTCTTGTTGAAGATTTCAAGGTGCTATCCATAACCTGGAGGGACTACCCAGAAAAATGGCATGGCATTGCAGATGCCGAAAAGAGATACAGACTAAGATACCTTGACATCATGCTAAATAAGAAGGTTCGAAGCGCAATAGTGAATATGTATAGAATAGAGAAAGCCTTTAGAGACTTTCTAGACGCTAAAGGCTTTATTGAGATACATACACCAAAACTTCAGCCTGTATATGGAGGTGCCTTAGCAAGGCCATTCATAACAAAGATGTATGCATTAAATAGGGATGTGTACCTAAGCATTGCACCTGAAACCTATCTGAAGAGATCTGTCGTTGCTAACCTCTTCAAAGTATATGAAATTGCTGTGTGCTTTAGAAATGAAGATATAGATGCTCAGCACTATCCAGAATTTGTTCAGATAGAGATATACCAGGCATTTGCTGACTGGAACGACATGATGAAATTAGTTGAGGATATGGTTGCATATGCGGTGAAGTCTGTATATGGAGATTATAAGGTGGAGGTAGATAAGAATGGCGATAAGTTAGTGCTAGACTTTACACCCCCTTGGAGGAGAATCTCATTAGAAGATGCTATAGAGATGTTTGGCGGTATTAAGGTTAAAGGTAAAAACTATGAAGAGCTTCTTGAAATAGCAAAACAGCTTGGCGTAGAGATTAGTGATCCAAGGAAGGGCAAGCTTTTGGAGAAGATATTTGAAAAAGTTGCACAACCCAAGATCGCGCAACCAACGTATATAACACTATTTCCTAGGGATATCTCGCCTCTAGCAAGACCCTACAGAGAGAATCCAGAATATGCTGAAAGATTTGAGATCTATATCGATGGTCTCGAGATTGGAAACGGGTATAGCGAACTTAACAACCCAATAGTTCAATACTACTTCTTTGCCAAGGAGGAAGAGTTAAGGTTAAAAAGTAGAGAAAAGTTTGGTGAAGTGGAGTATCATCCAATGGATAAAGACTTCATACGTGCACTTGAGTATGGTATGCCACCTACGGCAGGAGTAGGTATAGGAATATATAGGTTCATGATGGTGCTAAGCGGTCTCAGCTCAATAAAGGATGTTATACCATATATAATAGTTGAGCAGGAGAACTTCAAGACCGTGGCAGAAGAAAATCCTGATATCTTGAAATACTATGTAGAGAAGTTGAAACTCGAATAAAAATGCAATTTAATATACTTTTGAATTTACTCCTCCTCAGCTTCTGTCTCAATCCTCTCCATAGGTTTAGCAGAGGCTCTCTCCCTAATTATGTTAATTATTTTTAGCGCCTCATCATAGCTTACATGTCTTGCAGTTTGCAAAACTGTTGCAAATGTGGCTTTTAGTGCTTCTTCTATGGGTCTTTCAGGAGAAATCTCGAGCTTTAATCGCTCAAAGACTGCTGGAGAAGGTTCCAAAACAGCTCCTCTCTTCAGTACCGCTGTTCTATCATCAACTGGTGTCACTATTGCTGCACCCACTTCTCTATCGCCCAGCTTAACAGTGAATACGAGATCTCCGTCTGCAGTCTCGCCAAGCAATGTAAATGTATATGCCACAGCCATTGCTAGCACTTCAGCAACTTTGGATACTGTCTGCTTTACTACTTCATTCACCTTATCTTGAGGTATCCTCTTGAATGCCTCAACCGTTAATGTATCCCACTTCCAGACTATGTTTTTAGCGTTTTCGTCTACCTCATATTCAATTCTAATTCTAACAACATCACCTTTATCAATCTTCAGCTGATCTACGAATATATTGTAAAGTAGCTTGTTCAATTGAGCCGCTGCATAAGCTATTTTCTGGCCCCACTCCTTATCCTTTTTAACATAATCCCTTAACTGAGCAAACAGGGTTCTTCTAATCTTATCTGCATAGGCTCCTGCAATCACAAGACCCGAACTAAGCATGGGCATTAATCGCACCCCCCGCAAATAATAATTTGTGTGAACAAGGTTCAAAAGTTTATATGTTTGTTATTAAACGGCGCCTATGATAGAAAGGGTGGTAGTAATGTTCTAAATACTCTGTGGATAGATATGAGGTGGTAGTCTATATGATAACATAACGTTAAAAACACTACATAGGCTTATATTTCTTAACACATAAATCTGTTTAAAGGGCTTCGCTTATGAGTATAAAAGGACCAAAAATTTTTGTTGAACCTCCAGGACCAAAAGCAAAGGAAATTATTGAAAAACATTTTCAGTACATTGCTACAACAACTCATGACCCTGAGAACCTTCCTCTGGTTATTGAGCGTGGTGAAGGTACGTGGCTATACGATGTTGATGGCAACATATACCTCGACTTTTCGTCAGCTGTCGCTGTGAATAATCTTGGTTATCCGGTCCATCCAGAGGTAAAGAAGACTATAATTGAGATGCTTGATAAGCTTGCCCATGCTGGAGGAACAGACTACTTTAATCCATATCAAGTTATGCTAGCAGAAAAGCTTGTGAAGATGGCGCCTGGCGATTTCAAGAAAAAGGTGTTCTTCTGTAATAGTGGCACTGAAGCAAATGAAGCAGCAATAAAGGTTCTGAGACACTCAACAGGTAGGAAATACTTCATCGCATTTATAGGGGCATTCCATGGAAGGACAATGGGCTC
>JAPWUB010000015.1 GCA_028275745.1 Desulfurococcales archaeon
ATAAGGATTGCGCCACCACTCATAATAAGTGAGGAAGAGGCGAAGATAGGTCTGGATATATTAGATAAAGCAATTAAGGCGGCGTCAATGTGATTTGATACGCGTACTACTTTTTTATTATTATTATAGAGGCTTGAGAAAATTTTAATAGGTGTTAAATTGAGAATAGCTTTGGTTGAGTTACTTTGAAGATAGAGCTTGAATTTGTTGAGGCTTATAAGTATGAGGGAGTCCCCGGCATACGCTATAGGTTCAGGGTTAAGGGAACAAAGATATACATTAATGTTACTGCTACTAATATTGAAGAAGCTAGCAGAAAAGCTGAACAAATAATTAAAAATCTAGAGCTTGACAAGTACCTGCAGGAAATATCTAAGCAGGTGTGAGGCTTTACAATGGTATCAAGGAAGCTTAGATGCGTAGTATGTGGAAGAGTATTTTATGAAGGTCAAGGTATAAAGATTAGTATTGCTGGCAAGGATTTGCACTTCCATTCAAAGTCATGTGCACTAAAATTCTTTAAAAGCTTGATCCTTTATATTGATCAGAAAGAACTTGAGAGAGCCGTAAAAGCTACTATAAGCGAATATGAAGAGAGGTTAAAAGAACTTGAAGAAAAAAGTCAGAAGAAGATAGAGGCCCTGTAACATAGCATTGTAAACATGCCTTTATGAGTGGTGTGAAGGTGAGAAAGGCTGGGGCAAGAAAATAGCATCATAATTAGACCTGCCACCAACAAAGATCTTGACTATGTTATTGCAATAAATATGGAGTGTTTGCCAGAGCATTATCCATTATCATTTTGGTTAGAGCATCTAGAGAAGTATAGTGATGTGTTCTACGTTGCTGAGGTTGAAGGTGAGGTAGTAGGCTATATTCTTACAAGAATTGAAGAAGACCAAGCATTCTTCCATCCTGGCAAGAAGGTTTTAAAGGGGCATATAGTAAGCATCGCTGTTAGAGAGAAGTATAGAAGAAGAGGTATAGCCACAAACCTATTACTAAAAGTTCTAAATGTTTTGAAATATAATTACAATGCGTCTGAAGCATATTTAGAAGTTAGAGTAAGTAATATTCCAGCAATAAACTTGTATAAGAGGCTTGGATTTACTGTAATAAAAATCTTACCGAATTACTACCTTGATGGTGAAGACGCCTACTTAATGGCTAAGGAACTGTAAAAAATTTGTGTTTTCGTATCAGTGTACGGTAAGTAATACTACCTCTATTCCTTGAATACATGCCGCATAGAGAAATTTAGAAATTATATCTGCAACAGTAGTATTCTTTGCAACAACTATAAGCATATCTGAGAATGATATGCACTTCATGACCTCATCATATCTATGTTTTGAAACCCGTTCACCTTCACTAAATAATGCAATGGACCTATTAATGCCAAGGTTACACAAGCTTGCAATACACGTGACTTCGTTACCACTACTCAGAATATCAAGTACTTTACTAATGTTGTGCTCATCAGCCTGAAGCTCACGATAAATCTCGTTTGCTTTACAACTACTTGTTGTAACTGAGATAAGAACTGCTACTCTACGGTTCTTAACTATTTGACTCAGAATATTTTCATTGTCAACAATTCTTATCATCTTTACCTTTACAGGATTGCTTACCAAGAGAGGGTTAAAAGCTTTCGCTACACTATGTTATTAAGTTATCAGCAACAATGTTTTTCTTCAGCAAATCAATAATGGAGTACAGATAGTCATCAATGACTGATGCATGCTTCTTCCTAATGTGATCCTCTATAACTTGTATAGGAAGTTCCTCACCACAAAGTAAGCATTTTACAAGAGCACCATTAGTCTTTCTTACGATAGGCTTAATCTTTAAGATTATTGGTGTGGCATATTTTAGAATAACCTTTGCTTTTGCTGCGGAACCCGTCTTTTCAATAATTCTCTGTGCATAGCCTCTTACCTGGTTCTTGCTAAGATCATACTTTACCGCGATGTTACTGGGACTCTCAGCATATACAAAATAGTCTATCAATGCCTTCACAACACTTTCCTTACCTGCAAGTACCTTTACAACCAGGTACTCTAATAGATCTTCCAACGAAGACCTCACTAAAGACACCTACTACCATACTTATTTTCATGAAAATATATAAACTAGAGAGCAGAACGAAACAAAAAAGTTAATAAATATGATGGATATACAAATGAGTTGAAAGTCTAAGCAAACCCTATTTTAAATACAGTATAAGTGTGTAGCTCTAGTAATACCAGATAAATCCACATTCAATACATTTACTACAAAACAATAAACCAAGAATCCACGGTTTAAATAATCCGCATAACCATAAGTTAAAGTGTAACCTTATTGGGTCAGAAATAAATACCGCTATCCATAACTGGTTAGAGTTGGGGATATATAGTGATACAAAAGATGCAAGAAGTCAAAGGTAAGGAACGAGATAGCGTGATTGAACTTGCAATAAATTTTACAAAATCAAAAACAATATCAGTAAAGCTCGATGCTGAGACCATAGATGAGATTGAGAAGCTCAGGAAAAGATTCAATTATAGTAATAGATCCGAATTCATTAGAGATGCTATACGCTTCTACATAAAGGTTTTGAGTAATTTGAATGAAAAGGATGAAATTGAAGAAATAATTGAAAAACTATAAGTGAGTAAAACATAAAACTTTTCATTACTAGATATAAAATAATTGCTGGTATGCGGGGGTGCCCGAGCCAGGTCAAAGGGGTCGGGCTCAGGACCCGATGGCGTAGGCCTGCGTGGGTTCAAATCCCACCCCCCGCACCAAAACAACTGAAACCTTTAAGTTAAATATAGTGTGAAAATTCCATGGAACTCTGTTTTCCTCTTATTATTCATCTTGTGTGCAATCGATGTGAAAGTTGCATAAAGTTGTGCCCTGCAAAGGCTTTATATCGTGATGTAGATGACTATGTGAAGGTTGCGTATGGTAAATGTGAAGGTTGCGGCATATGCTACTTGGCGTGTCCTTATGGAGCTATCGAGTGTCAGGGGGTGCCGACATCATCACGGATCAGTGCGGACTAATCATTCATCACACCGACTCTACAAGTTTAACCATAGTATCCACAAATTAAGCTTAAACAGTGTTTGGTATTTCTTGCCTAGCTTCCTTAACTAGCACTACGTGTTCTTTTTCAATCCTTGCTTTTTCTTCTAGAACTTTCTTGACCATGTCATAAAACTTTGCTATAAGCTTCCTCTTGTCCTCCATAAGCACAACATCACTATAACCATAGGCTATTATGTTGTGTGCAAATGGGCTTGGAGCGATTTCGTTGACTATAATACCGATGCTTATCTCGTTACGCTCTATTCTCTGCAAAACCTCTTTCGCATGTGTTAAGTCCATGAAGTCCTCTAGTATCTCCCTATACGTCTCCTCAATAATCGGGAACTTCTCGTACTGCTCCAGTATCTGGATAAGTTTCTCTGCATTGATCTGCCTCTTAGCTATGGATACATCAACCCCTTTATAGCGTCTAAGCAGAAGAAAAGCCCTCTCTGCACAGTGTCTAAACCTTTTCTTGAAGAGCTCTGTTCTTCTAATAGCTTTACGCACAATTTCCTCAACATTGCTAGAGCTAACTTCGTGAATAAGTTTCTTAACTTCAGTAGATGATACGGGTCTGGAAAATGTTAACATAAATCCATTATCTGTTACAGTAATCTTAACGCTCTCTTTGAGGTGTTGAGCAAATACATATGCATAGGCTCGAGCAAGCACATCGTTTACTCTTCTACCAAACAATGCATGAAAGATCACATTTGTGGATCCTTTCTCAGGATCATGCCATATTTCAACCAAAATGAAGTTATCTGAAGGAACAGGCATGCCTGTGTACGCAACTTGCTCATATATATACTCATAGATATACTCTGCAGCATGCCTTTCAATATTGTACTCTTTCATTAACCATTCAATCACTTGCTCCCTAGGCATTGCATTTATCAAGCCTGCTACAACCCTCCTAAACTTACCAACCTCAAGCGCAGAGTCGTAAGCCAGCGGAAGCATTTCTGAGAACCAGCTTGGAACTGTTGGTCTCTCTCCCTCTGCAGGCTCAACAACAACATGCGTTGGGTGTATTGCTAGTGCCCTGTATGTTTTTCCACCAAGAACAAATATATCTCCAGGAGCAAGTATCTCTACAAATCCTTCCTCAAGATCCCCTATATACTTCCTCTTACCATCAATTATAGCCACTACGGGAACCTTAGCTTCATCCGGTATTGCACCAACATTTAGCTGGTATATCATCCTTGCACCTCTCTTCCTCGATACTACACCCAAAGCCTCATCAAACCTTATCTTTGCGTAGACATTGTAATCCTCAAGACCTGGGTATTTGCCACTTAGATACTTAATCACAGACATTAACTCCTCTTCGCTAATATCATGGTATGAATAACTTCTTCTAACAATACTCATTATCTCTTTTAGAGTTCTTGGCTTCTCAAGCGACATTCCTACAATATGCTGCGCTAGTATGTCTAAAGGCTTTCTAGGTATCTTCACCCTATCAATCTTTCTCTGAAGAGCTAGCTTTGCTAATACTGTGCACTCCACCAAGTCGTCTCTGTCAATTACTATGAGAACACCTTTACTTGGTGTGTAAGCATTATGCCCTGCTCTACCAACTCTTTGAAGAAGCCTGGTGACACTCTTTGGACTACTAAGAAGAACTACAAGGTCTATATAGCCGATGTCAATGCCTAGCTCAAGACTTGTTGACGATACTACTACTCTTAGAAGCCCCTTCTTCAATTTATCCTCAACTTCAAGCCTAACATCTCTACTTAAGCTACTGTGATGGGCTTCTATCTCGTCAGCATCTAGAACACCATTCTCACTCAAAATCTTCTTCAGCTTATAGACAACTCTTTCAGTGGCACTCCTAGTATTTGTAAATACTAATGTGGTTCTATGTTGAAGAACAAGCTTCGCTAATTCATCGTATATAGCTTCGTTCAGTGTCGATGCAGGTGTATAAACAAGATCTAGGCGAGGAACAATAACACGTATATCAATAGGCTTTGAAAACCTTGCATCAACAATCACTACAGGTCTTGGAGAGCTATCGTCTCTATAACCGCCAAGAAATCTTGCAACATCTTCTAAGGGAGCTATCGTAGCGCTTAATCCTATCCTTTGAAAATCTTGGCCAACGAGATCTACCAGCCTTTCAAGAGAAATCGATAGATGTGAACCTCTCTTATTAGAGGCAAGCTCATGAACTTCATCTACAATAACCCACCTTACTGTAGTGAGTTTCTCTCTAAATCTAGGAGCATTAAGAGCTAGTGCCAAGCTTTCTGGGGTTGTTATGAGTATATGAGGTGGATTCCTCAACATCTTTGCCTTTTCATGAGGAAGCGTATCACTTGTGCGAACCGCTACACGAATATCTATCTCAGCTCCAAGTTCCCTCTTAATGTACTCGCTAAGCTCTTGAAGCGGCTGAATAAGATTCTTCTTCATATCATTGTTCAAAGCTCGTAATGGCGAGACGTAAACCACATAAATTTGATCCTTTAGCTCTCCTTTCAATGCATAACGAATAAGATCATCAATTATTGGTAAGAATGCGGCTAACGTCTTTCCTGTGCCAGTAGGGCTAGAGATCAAAACATTGTAACCCATCTTTATATACGGCATGGCCATACGTTGCGGAGGTGTTAATGACCCATACCTCTCCTTAAACCATTTAACAACGATCGGCAGAAATAGACTGAAAACTTCCTCCTCTTCAAATTCACATGCATATGCAACTCCATCCCTGAATTCAGGAGCTTGCAAACATTGTGCAACTCTTTGCTCTGTGCTCATTGCAGCCCATCTTCCTGTATACTAATTTAATTACTACCATTGGTACATCAAGTTCTCATAGAACGCGAATTGCAACTTCACCAAAAATATAATAAATGAAACAATAACTGTATATTAAGTGTAGAGGTCTTGAAAAATCTTAGAGCTATATGCCTGCACGTGATAGCGCTTCTCTTATGTTTTTAGGCAGAGA
The DNA here is from genome assembly GCA_028275745.1 of Desulfurococcales archaeon. Lineage (GTDB taxonomy): Archaea > Thermoproteota > Thermoprotei_A > Sulfolobales > Ignisphaeraceae > Ignisphaera. Next base: position 6,050 of record JAPWUB010000015.1, read on the forward strand.
CATGTAGTCTACTTCTTCGGCTTCTCTCGTATCATACTCCCACTCCTTCTTCGAACCATCAGGCATTGTATAGATGTGCTTTGTTACAAGCATTGGCACAGCAAAAAGCTTGCCATCTGGAGTCCTACACAGCTCTACAACAATCTTTTTATCGCCTTTGTTAACTATGTATCTCTTCTCAACCGTTATCTTGAACATCCTTTTTAACACCTTTACTAGTCTTACTTTCCTTTACCAACTTCTTAACTATATTTTGCGGTAAAGCAAAAAAGTGTTTACTAACCTCAACTATGTAGCTTGATGATGGAACTGCTCTCGGAATTCCTATTGATAGCGCCAGCAAGTTTTTCTCCATGTTAAGCTCCATTTCGTTCCTTATCTTGCCTGAAGCAATTCTTGAACCAACCTCATAGGCTATGACAAACTTGGTGAACCTTCTCACCGTTTCTTGAAACTGCTCAAAAAATGCATATATCTTCTTCAATGCCAGTATCAAGTCATCGAAGCTTGCAAACCCAAAGTAATACAATGTAAAGACAAATCTTAGGAATCTTGCAATAAAACTGTCATCGAACTTGCTACACAAATCCCCTAACTCCTTACAGAATTCCTCTCTTGTAGTTGATTTTTTCAGAGCTTCAAACATTTTATCGAATTGCAACTCTAGAGAAAATACATTCCTAAAAACATCTTCAGGCATATCCTTATCTATTCCAAGCCCCCATTTCCCAATAATATAAAGTGATGCTACCTCCTTGTCATATATGTCTGAAGGAGCAGAAGCACCTCTTATAGGCTCAATCTTCATGCTTTCATAAACGCTTCTTAGTATGTTTACAACATCTTCTCTCTTTAGATCAGTCTTCGAAATTATTATACTCCAAGCTGATGTTAATGCTTCTATTCTTTTTCTTTTTATATTCATCTGCTTACCCCATAACACACCTTTACATACACAAACACTGTATGTGAGCTTTCGAGAGCTGGTCTATCTCCTTATGATAGCTAAATTTAAATTTAGGTATAAAATTCCTATTCTTCTATAAAAACATGTTAAGAGCTTTGCACTTATAGTTAGGGATGCAATCTTATGGATGCATTAGACGCTGAAATTGTTATAACTTCAGATAGAACTATGATGTCAGATCATCATGGCAAGGAGTTTATAGGGTTCATGGCTACAGGCCCCTCCATCTTTATTCCAGAATTTCTATGGATGTATATATGTTGCCCTAAGGTAAAGACTGATAAATATGGAAGACCTATTGAAGCTCCTTACGGCTTGAGAAAGATAGAAGCCGCTTTACAGGATGCCGGATTCAAAGCCTACATTATTGATCCTGATTACCTTAGACTATACATTGATAAAGCAAAGATATTAATGATAGGCCATCACGACTTCTTCGCGTTTGGTCCTCCAAGCTCTGAATGGTGGTTGCTTACAGGTAGAGAACCTGTAAATAGGAGAAGCTTTATTCGTTTGATGGAGAGTGAAGCTGTGAGAAAGATGAAGCAGAAAGGGGTAAAAATTGTTGTTGGAGGTCCTGCTGCTTGGCAATGGCTTTGGGAGCCGGAGCTTGTTGATAAGTGGGGTATTGACACCATTGTAGATGGAGAAGCTGACGAGATTGTTGTAGATTTAGCTTCAAAGTTACTGAACGGTGAGGAAGTGCCACGCTACATATACGTGGGGGCTCATGAGGCTCCTGCTTTAGACAAGATCCCAATAATAAAAGGAGCAAGTATTAATGGTCTTGTCGAGATTATGAGAGGGTGTCCTAGGGGTTGCAAATTCTGTAGCGTTACACTAAGACCATTAAGATACATTCCAATAGAGAGGATTTTGAAGGAAATAGAGGTCAACAAGAGGTTCGGAATAGAGAGCGTTATTCTTCATAGCGAGGATGTACTACTTTATGGTGCTAAGGGTATAGAGGTGAATGAAGAGGCTCTACTGAAGCTACACGACGAGGTCGCGAAGAATGTTAGGAGTATGGCATGGTCTCACGCATCTCTCGCTGCTATTGTGTACGCTCAACGAAGATACAGGTTAATATCAAAGATAACTGATATTATATTCTCCCGTTTAGAGCAGAACTATCTTGGCGTTGAAGTTGGTATAGAAACTGGATCGCCAAGATTGGCACAGATAATAATGCCTGCAAAGGCTAAGCCTTTTAAGACGGAGGAATGGCCTGATATTGTTGAGGAGGCCTTTGCCATAATGCATGAGCATAGAATAATTCCTGCAGCTACATTTATACTTGGATTCCCAGGTGAAGAGCCTGATGATGTGATAAAAACAATTGAGCTCTTAGATCGCCTTAAAAAGTATAGAAGCTTAATAGTTCCAATGCTATTTGTGCCTATGGGTGTATTGAAATCTGAGGAGAGCGGCATAGTAAAGATGAAGTTAACACCAGAACATGCAGAGGCTATGAGGAAAGCCTTCTGGCACACCGTTTCATGGGCTGAAGATATTATAGCGAACTTCTACATGAAAGGATTTAGGTATGAGCCTGTAAAGCTGTTGCTGAAGGCATTTCTCTGGTTTGCGAAAAGAAAAATGCAAGAAATTGAGAAGGAACTGCTTCCAGAGTTTACAGGTAGGGAACTTTCAATAAAGACCTAGCTTAGGACTTTATCAAACTTTACAAGTGCTTGTAAAGAACTAGAGCACTTGTTTGCGTCTACACGCTTTTAAATAATCCTTCACAAAGAATTATTTGTAGAGTGATTATGCGAGCAAAAACAAAGATTATACTGAGCCTAGCGATTTTACGGGAAATCAGTAACAAGATTAAGTATTATAAGTTGGTTATTGAGAATAATATAAAGAGGTTAAATGCTGCTGCTAATGCGGGAGTTCTAAAGGATAAGGTTGATGTTAATAAAGAGCTAAAAAACTTAATAGAGTTGAAGAAAAAGGTAGAGCTTACAGAGGTTTTTGTGGAGTATATTATTACAAAACTCGAAACAATAATTGCTGTTGAAAACCTTACGCTAGCAACATCTCTAATTAAGGAGTTTGCTAAGGAGCTTAAACGCAGTATTGGAGGAGTGCTTCCAGTACTTGATATTTATATAGATGAACTAAATAGACTCAGTAACGATACTGTACGCACACTTAGTCTGGAACTCAATACTAGTGTAAATAATATTAATGTAAGGGAGGAAGCAAGAAAAATTATCGATGAAGCAAAAGCAGTCATTAAGGCTAAAAATATCTGATTGCTGTAAAGAGCTGAACCTTTGAGTTTGCACTAGATGGTTTCGGCTCCTGCGTCACTTACACCTTTGACATATAGATAGAGTCTTGCTGTACGCATAGGCAAAGCAACTTCAACTACTTGAATAGGTTTCCAGCCAGGTACCTCAAAATCCAATGTTATAATTCTCGTTCCATTCTTTAACTCACTCTCCAGTTTTGGCCTTAGTGCTCTATTAACGGAAGTTAGAAGATACATGTATATAACTGATGCTTCAGATAAATTAACCTTGAAGAAGTCCTCGTTTATAAACTCTATCCTATCAGCGACATTAGCCGTCTTTGCATTCTCCTTAGCACGCTCAATCAGGACAGGGTTTAGTTCAACACATACCGCTTTCTTCACCCCCTCTTTAGCCGCTCTAATAGCTACACGTCCATCCCCGCACCCTAAATCATAGAAGATATCAGTAGATTTAAGGTCTGCAAGTCTCATGATAATGTCTAGCAGTTCCTCTCTTGTTGGTACCCAGGGAACCCTAATACCTTCATAAAATGATGATGTCACGCCTAACACCTCCTCATAGCTCCATAAACTGTTCAGATTACTCACCTTTTTCAAGGTTTTAAAGCTTTATACTTCAAAACATGACTATGGAATCCAGAGACCTTGTTGCATAAGCTTTATTCATGTCTTCTCTAGCACGCGACATAATGAACTCTAAAAATGTATCAGCCACGAATTCAAAGCTTTTAGAGCTATATGCAGAGCTGTTCCACTCCTCTGCAACACGTTTCCATAGCTTAAGCTCCAGAATTCTAGCTTTAGCTAGTCTTAGATACTCCTTCCTAATATTATCAGGTATCGGTTTGCCATCGAGTATTATGCCTGGACACTCACCAATAGCATTATCGTTAAGGTCTATGTCGATATCGCCATTGTCATTCTCAATATAGACAAATGGATAGAACCTGCAAACAATAGGCTTATATGGGTGTATAGAGCACTTTCCATCTTTTGAGAGAAAGATGCAGGATCCGTCTTCCTTTGAGCTAAGCGCTAGAAAATATTTATTAGAGTTGAATACTATCTGAGGGTATTGAAGGTCTTCATAGAGAGATGCGTCATAGAGACTCAGCATATCTGGTTTTATATTAACCTTTGCATAAATTTCTATTCTTAAAAGGTCTAAATGTGTAACTGGAATCCAGTACTTCTTGCAACAGTGGCCCTTCATCAGACATCTGAATAGCACCATTCTTTCTCCCCACTAAGACCTATGATACAAGCTTCCATCGTTTAGTTGCTACGTCAAAAATTAGCAACGCAGATTCCTTAAGTTTTTTAAAGAGACGAAACTCTATATCATCTAGAACATTCTTTATTTCATCTTCGTTCTGAGTCGTTATGCTACTAATCTTCTCAAGGAAGATACGCCAAAAATCTGGGTCTATAGCTATTCTTTCATCCTTGGTTTCAATTATTTTTGCTCCTTCTCTCTGTAACTTGCTGAAGAAAGCATCTCTGTTCTTGATCCTACTAACAATATCACTTTCAAACAACGCTTTATTTTCACGTAAGATTTCAAGGGCAGATTTTCTTTCTCTCTTCTTCTCTACCTCTTCACCACGTACCTTCTCTGGTTTAGCTTCTTTCACTTGTTGTGAGAGCCTCTCTTCAAGTTCTTTTATCTTATCTTCAATAGCCTCAATTCTTTCAATGATCTCGGCATACTTCCTAGCAATTTCATCTACTTTTGACGTAAATGGGTTAATTCTATCCATAAGCTTTCTTTCAATTAGTTGAACAATTTTCTCAACTCCTACCCCTACCTTAGACTCTGCCTCACCCTGTTTTGCCTTCTCCAAATCCCTTAATATTAATGTCCTAACATACTCAGTTACAGATACAAGACCTTCTGATTTAGCTTTTGCCACAAGCTCCTCATATAATTTGTCGTCAATTTTAATTATGATAGTCTTCATTAGCTGAACCTAAAGAAAGTATAGATACAAAAGAATTTAATAAGATTTAAGAGACTTTTGATAGCCTAGTTTATAAATCTACGTATCTCAGTTGATCAAGAACATATTGCCTAATTTCATGGTGTGAAGGTAAATCTACTACAATCACACCTTCATCCATAACTTTGGTTAGCATTGGCTTGGCGGAAGAGCCGTTGGAGCATAGCATCTCTTTTCCTGGCACATCAATGTAGTCTTCCTTTATTGGTATACATCTATATAACTGCTTCATACCTGGTAGCTTGCCTCTCTTAGTTATTGGTATCCATCTCTGCTCTTTTTCGTCAAAGACTTCAACAATATCCATGCTTAGGTCTACTGAGGGTGGAAATGCTATTGATGTGCCTACCCCAAATGCGTCTGCCACATCTTTAAGTTTCTCTATTTCTTCCTCATCTATACCACCACTCACCATAACTCTGACATGACCGTACCCATGTAGTTTAAGAGTCCATTTAACCTCCTTAGCTATTAGTGCCATATCTCCTCTTCTACTTCGAGGAGTATCAAGTCTAACACCCCAGAGCTTGTCACCAAGAGTCTTTGCAGCTAAGAGACTTTCATAGCGCTCATCATAGAATGTGTCAACAAGTGCTATTCTAGGAACTTCAGGTGGCATCGTCTCATCGAATGCTTTCCATGCTTTAACAGGGTCTCCAAAAACTATGATCAGCGCATGAGGAATTGTGCCCCTAGGCTCAACGCCTATGATCTCCTTGCTAAAAGCTCCTGAAACAGCATCACAACCCCCTATATATGCAGCTCTATCAAGTGCGGCTGCTACGGCTGGGTGTTGAACCCTTAAACCAAAGAACACCACTAGCTTATCTCCTGCTTTTTTCTTAATTCTTGCAGCCTTTGTTGAAACACTTGTGTAGAATCTTAGTATCCCTAGTAATGCTGTTTCATATACTATTATATCGCAGATCCTCCCCTCTAAAACGGTAAGCGGATACAGAGGGGCAAAAACAGTGCCCTCGGGCACAGAGTATATGGTTACTTTCTTACCCTGAAAAAGTGCTAGGAGCTCTTCAAGACCTGTGTATACTGCCCATTTATATTCCTTTGGAAGACTATAAGCATGTATCTCAAATCGCACCTTTTTATCACAAAGTCCATACTTTTCTAATATTTGCCTGCTTCTAATGAAGTAAATGTCCGTAACCTTTCCGTTCCTTATATCATCTTCATTAAAAATATAAAATCTAGGTCTTGGCTCCATGAACGTTCACGAAGCATTTACATATTTTGTATTTAAGCCTCAGGCACTATTTTAACTCCTTTTTCCTCTGCCAGCTTTTTAGGCATTACAACTATTATCCCTGTTTCCTCGTCCTTAAGAACAACATATTCTGTTCCATACTTTTCAACGATATTTCTAGGTACATAAATATTAAGTGATAGTGTATGGTAGTCGTAACTATACGTCTTATTTTTCACGTACTTCTTTCCTACAATTCTTCTTGCTGTAACTTCACGGGCCTTTACGTTTTGAGGCAATTGAATTACTATGCTCATTCTACTTCTCACCATTAAGAGAGTTAGAATTTAGGTAAAATAAGCTTTGTGTAAAACAATTACTCAACATATATTCCTGGTCTAAGCGGTAGGGCAACAGATTTTTTCCCTCCATAGTTTGGAGCTCGTTCATCACTAGCATAGTAGTACTCTATCTTTGCTCCTAGCCTAGACTCTATGTAGTCCTTTACCATTGCCAAGGCATCAAACTCGCTAATCGTTGACTCCATGTATAGTCTTCGCAACTCTTCAGGTACATTAATTGCTACGTCATATAACTGTTTAACTACTCTGCCGATATCTTTCTTACTTAAGCCAGTTCTTGAAGCAACATATTCTATGACCTCACCTAACTTAAGCCCTTTGAGCGTTGCTTCAGCAACCATCTTCATAAGTTGTTGCTGCTCTGGAGACGCTACGTATATCACAGCTTTAGATATCTTCTCCTTCTTCAAAGCCTTCATAATGTCGTTAACCGCCTCAAGAACCAGGTTAGCGTATCTAAATGCCAAGAGTATGTTCTTGTCATAATCCTTGGGTAGCGGCAAAGATTGTTTAGTGACCCTGCCATTCTTTATAGTCTTACTCCAGATCTCTTCTGCAATGTAAGGTGTAAACACACTCATTAGAGCTATCCATAGCTTTAATGCTTCTATAATTTTCTTATGTGGAACCTTAACTATGGTGATGTAGTTCTCTATCAGATTCTTTATGCCGTAGAATATCTTTATACCAGCATCTCTAACCCTATATTCATTCATTGCTTTCTCAATTTCGGAAACAAGGTACTTGAATTCATTTTCAAACCACTTATCAACTATATTCTCGTCTTCTCTCAACTTATCATAATCATTGAATATCCTCTCAATATTTTTCTCAATATCTAGCAAAAGCTTTGGATACTCCTCCTTACCTAGATGATCAAGCATACTAATATCGATATTCTCGTCCTGATGTATTTCAGCGTTTAGAGCCAGTATAAGCCTTACAATATCTGCGCCATACTCATCTATAAGCTTTTTCAATGGAATTATATTCCTAGCGGACTTACTCATCTTCTGGCCTCTAATCAAAACCCAGCCATTGGCAATAATCGCCTTTGGCCAAAGCTCTTGAGGAAATAAAGCAACATGATTAAATATGAAGAATGTTAGATGATTTGGTATTAAGTCCTTACCGCTAACCCTGACATCGAGAGGATACCAATATAGGAATTCATCCCTAATTTTATTAAGCTCAAGGCTACTAAGACCTACACTCTTTACAACGTCATCTACATTGCCTTTACCCAGAAATACATAGTCCCAGAAACTCTTTGGCAGATATTTTGGACCATTGAATAGCTCTCTAAGCTTATGCACTACGGTATAGAAAGCCATGTAAATGGTCGAATCACTCAAGCTTTCAATAATCCACTTATTGTCCCACGGTAATGGGGTGCCAAGTCCTCGTGTTCGTGCACACGCTCTTCTCTTTAGCCAATCAATTGTAGCTTCAAACTGTGAACGAGCCTCTGGCGGGATTACTTTAATGATGTCCAGCGCTTTCCTTGCAAGTTTTTTCCATTCTTCGTTACCATAGTCAATGAACCATTGATCCTTTAAAACTTTGACAACGATCTCTGTGCCACATCTACAATAAACAGGCTTGTTAAGGAGCTCGTAAACAGTGACTGCAAGATTATTCCTAATTAATATTTCCTTCATTGTTTCCCTAGCATCTTTCACACTTTTTCCACATACCTTTGCCGAAATCTCATCCTTTAGTTTCTCAGAGACAGGCAACTCTTTGATCATGCGACCATATTGAAGCTCAAATGAGTAAACATATCGTGTTGCTTCATCAAGTTTATCTCTATCTTTCTGAGAAGCTATATTGAACTGCTTCAGAGCTTCATATGCTGATGCAACCTTTCTATCATTCACCTCAATTATTACTCTAGGGGTAATGTCCTTCACAATGTATTTAAACTCGTCACTATGCTTTAGCTCCTCTAAGGCGATAGCATCGTAAGGTGCATGTGCAGGAACACTCATTACTACTCCAGTGGCAAAGGATGAATCAACAAATGTTGCCGGTAGTATAGGTACTTTTTCTCCTGTTACTGGATTTGTTACAATCTTGCCTACGAGCTCCATACCCAAAACTCTTCTCTGAACCGTGAATTCAAGCTGATACTTTAGCCTTTCTGCAGCTTCTTCACCTATGATCCATTTGTCACCATTGCTGAGTACAACCTCTACATAATACCTTTCTGGATTGACCCATAAATTAGTTACTCCAAATATTGTCTCTGGCCTTAGTGTGGCTGTTGGATACGCTATCCCCTCATCATCTCTAAATAGTATTGCCGTAAACTCGCCTATCTCAGGCTCCACATCCCCTTTTGTATCGTGCATTCCTACAGGCATTTGATGTTTGGGGCACCAACCAACAGGATGTGTACCCCTAACAATGAAACCTTTTTCGTAAAGCTCTAGGAACTGCCAGTGTATGAAGGACTTGTAGTCTTCATCAATTGTTGTAAACTCTCTTCGCCAATCAATTGACAGCCCGAAAAGCTTCATAGTATCTTTTGAAACTCTGTGGAAATATCTAGCTAGGTAAAGAGGATCACTCATCTTCTTTATCTCATCTTCCGGAACATTGTACACTTCCTTAAATAGTGATATAAGCTCCTGATCATTAGCTGCAATGGATTCCGCCATAGTAATTATTGGTGTACCAGTGTAGTGAAACCCCATAGGAAAGAGAACATTATAGCCTTGAAGTCTCTTAAACCTTGCAATGATGTCCGCCACGAGATATGTCCTGCCATGACCTATATGAATGGGGCTATTGGGGTACATATATGCAGCTGTTATGAAGAATTTCGGTTTTGATTTATCGGGATCGGCCTCATAAACCTTCTCTTCATCAAACAAGATCTTGCTCCACTTATAGGTTAAATCAATAAAGTATCTTACTGCATCTGAGCTCATAGCGTCGTCTACCCAATGATCACATTTTAATCTCTTAAACCAATCTTTGAGAAAGTATGTTTTAGGAAACAAGCATTTAAACTTTCAAGTAGGGATGGCTAAAGGTGGGCAATATAATACACAATAATACTGCATATGATCACAATAAGGAGCAGCGCTATTCATGTACAACACTAAAAGGTCTACTAAGGTCCTTCACATACTTAATATCTCTTGTAATACTCATAGACGCTCTTGCCTTGCTTTTACTGCATTTCATGGCTTCATTTAAGGAGTTGCTTGGAGATGGATTAACAATAGCGATAAGTATACTATTGATTGCTGTAGCAACATATGCTATATATGTACCATTACGTAACGTTCTCTCAATGCGATAGCCATGTTCATTAATGAGAGCAAAGAGCATTTTAACCAGTAATAAGATTAGATGAAAAAGCGGGCAGATGATGATCTTGGCCGTTACCGACGTAAAATGAGGTTATTGGTAGCCTCTGATGGGATGAAGAGACTTGCCCCCTACAGATTTGATGAAGATATTATCGCGTGCTGACCAGCTAAAAAATGAATTCCTAAATTTCCTTGCATCACTGGGGTTCAGATTTTCTGAGAACCCTAATAATGTACTTATGTTGAATCCTATTCCCTACACAGAATCTATTATAAAAGATGGCGCTCTGAACTGCTTAGCTTCATCAAGCTGTGCACCTATGAATGATTATAATGTCGAAATGATTGAATCATCTTCAATTAAGGTTCTTAAATTTTCTATTGAAATGCTTAGACGTAGCAGGGCTGCCTTGCTCTACAATGTAAAGAGCAGAATTCCGCAGATTTTACTACAAAAGGTTATCTTTAGTCAGGGTTTCGAAGTTGTTAGAATATACTGTGGAACTCTGCTGAAAGAAGTAAGGATCCTCTTGAACAATCCCTTTAAGGTAATGAAGCTCGTTCCTGAACACATTAATGGATTACAAAACTTTATGGAAAACACGTTTAGGAGCCTAGGAAACGTAATGGGGTTCTCGCTAATCTCAAACGATAGTACTTTAATGAGTTTTGTGTTCGACGAACCTGTGAAGTTAACAGATCTGACGAAACATTATATAGAGGTAGAATCTTACGCACGTACCGCCTACATTACACGTGATGCAATTGTCAAGGCGTTGAGAAAGGTAGTAATAGAAAAAACATTAGCTTTACTTAATGGCATGTCAGCGCATCCCGAACTTTCTATGCCTGTAATTGAGTTTCTAGATATTCACACTATCAGCATTCCTATAAACTTTGAAGATGAGTGTGTAACATACCTAGCTATAAATGTAAGTGAAAGACCTGTGAGCACTGTTGTAAAGGCGTACAAAGGAGTCATAACAACAGTTAAGGTAAATGGTGCGATGCATTCATATAGGCATAGAGTTGTGAGGGTGGCGTTAGCACCGTATTCTGAAGCCAACATTACTCTGTGCCTAACAAGACTTTGATGCAGATAAAAAACTGTGTGAACCGACTAAAATATTAGCGGTTAGGCATAGAGTTTTGCAAGTCGTTTAACGGCTTTGAGTAGCTGTGACTCGTATGGCAAACCTATGAATACTACCCGCCCATTTATTGCTATAGTAGGTGTTGATGTAACAGCATACTTGTCTGCAATATCTGGATTTTCATAAGCTTCTACTGTAACGGACTTAACGTTGCCAGAACCAAAAGTTGCACTTACGTATGCAAACATGTTAGCTAAAAGTACTGCATAGGGACAGTAAGGACACGTAGGAGTAACTATTGTTTCTATCACAGCTTTTCCTTCAAGCTTTGCAAGTTCACTAACTGTACTCTCAGAGAGTCCATGATCATTATTACTAATCCTGATCAAGGTCTCAATGAGGCCTTTAATCTCTTCTCCTGCTGGCATCCCAAGATATGTAATAGCACCATCTAGTAGTAGCACTGTAGGCACTCTTTCAACATTGTACTTCTTGAAGATGTCCTCGTTCTCTTCAAGCACATACTTTTCTACATGCACAGCTTTTTCTGAACCTATGTCAGGGCTTGCACTCGCAATTATGTCGATTAGCTTCTCTGTTTGCTCGCAGGCAAAGCACCTCTTCTTATTTTTAGATGTGAACACCAGTATTCTTACCTTGGATTTCATATCCTTAAGTGTTTCCCTTAATGTGTTTATATCCTCCTCTGTAAGATCGAGCCTAAACATTTCTGCTATAAATGGTGGTATCTCTGGACTTTCAGTCAATTCATACACCGACTGCTTACCTAGCCTGCTTCAACACATAGATGTATCTAGAGCTAAACATCTTAAAAGTGTTTCCAAAATTAATGTCTAGAACTAACATTTCCTTTGATATTATAAGAGTATTCCTTATCTGCGGCACAACATATACAAAGATGTTAAAGAGTGGCAATGAATCCATAAAAAACGTGGAAAACCACCTACGCCTAAAACAATCAGTGCCGGAATCAATTCATCATGTATTCAGTCTAGGACGCCCACATCATCAAAAGCTTATGTTAGTTCATGCTATAACTCTGTGTTTGTGTGAGCCTAAAAACTGTTTCAATGTGTTAATTTATTGTCAAGGTCTTAACTTTATACAAATGGATTGTGAAAAATGTCAGAGTAGCTCAGCTACATCACAAAATCAGAGCCTTTACCATCATCATCTGACGATCCTTAAGCAAAACTAAAAAAATAATTAAAGTAAAGTTGTAAAAAAGTTGCGCTACGTCTTAATTACAGAGAAGCTACTTCTATCTGCGTAATTTACTGTATAATATTTTGGCTTTAGTTGCTTAACTATATACTCAAAGGCTTTCCATGGATCGCTTTTTTCGCCACATGTATATACATCAACGGTTGCATACTTGTATTCGATCCATGTGTGTATCGCTATATGGCTTTCGAGAACTAGAGCAATTACTGAAACGCCGCCTTTTTTGCCGCCAAAACTCCAGCTCTTCACTTCATGTAATGTCATGTTAGCAAGCTTTGATGCTTCAACAACTATTTCTCTTAACTTTTCTTCGTTGCCTGCTATTTCAAGATCTACATCATATAGGTTTCCATAGACATGTTTACCTACTATTCTATCCTCGCTTCCTTTACTTTGATTAGATTGGTTATTATCCATCTTTATTTGTTCCCAAGTGCGCGTTTCTACTCATTACTGCGCTTATAAGCACTATTGTAATAAATTAATTGACTTTCTTACTGAGAACTTTCATAGCACTTCATCTTCAGGTTCTCTTTTTTGGACATATTGAAGCAAAGGGGCAGTAATTGCATTCCCATGTATATCTAGGTGCTGGGCTTCCATTAATTATACTACGTATACGATCTATTACCTCTCCCTCTGATGCAGGATCTGTGTATAGGAACTGTACAATTCGAGCAGGTGTGACGTATAGTAGTATTCCCTTCCTTAATCCCGTAAGCCACATATAGATCCTTAGCTGCTCAACATGATGCTCGTAAGGAATTCCTGCATCACTGCGCGCACTCTTTATCTCAACAATATAGTCTCCTACAACGGCATCAACACGCCCTTTAACAATATATGCTTTTCCATCAACTTCAACCCTCCTCTCATGCTCTACCTCAGTCTTTACACTTTCATCACCAAGAAGCATCTTAAGTACTTCCTCAACACCTATATGTATGAATTCCCCTTGCAGCGCTGATGGACTGAAGCTCCCAGCCAACGCAAGGTCAGGATACTTCTTCTGGAACTGATATTTAAGAGGACAGTGCACTAGGTCCGTGACATAGATTTCATCAAGTTCAAGCTTTTCCTTCATATGTTTTTTGGCTTCATCCATTTTCCAGCTGTAGATAAGTGCAACAATATCGAATTCCATATTATCACCTCACCACTTTCATAATACATTCCATAAGAAATATTAAATGTAAAACCAAGGGTAATTATCTATACGTAACTTCGGATGTAAAAGCATCAGAAACACGAGCGCTCATCATGTTTACCACGGTGATCAGTTCACAGCCGTGCTCATCACACTATGCTTGCCTTTCTCTAGCTCTCTTATATACTCTAATCAAGACCTTTGCGGCCAGTGTTAATTTATAATTGCCGCCTCTAGTTCTACGAATAAAACCCTCTCTTCTTAGCTTTCTTATAATCTTCTTGGCGGTATCTATATCTACGTTCCATCTTTTAGCAAGATCTTCCACACTGAAGAAGCTACTTTCGCTTGCTTCAAGAGGTTCGATATACCTGATAATGCTTAAAAACTTCGTCAAAATATCTTGATGAGACATTGTATTCACTTCACAAGTTTGCTTTCCCACTTCCTTGCAAATTCAACACTCTGCGATACATCAATGAATAGCTTACTCACTTCCTCAATATCTTCTGCTGTTACCTCTTCTCTGCCTTTCCTTTCTGCAATAATTTTTGCTGGGTGCATTAGTTGTAATGCGTATCTCAAGCTTTTCTCTGAAGCAATTTTGACTAGCAGATCTATAGCATCCTTAGATAGTTTAACGTCTTCTTCATCCGCTCTTATCAGTATTATCTCTCTATTCTCCTCAGGTGTGTAGGGTCTTACTGGTATAATGAGAAGCCTGTCCAGCAAGTCTAATGGTATTCCATGAGGTGACTCTATATCTGTTCCACGAATCTTTGTAACGCCTCTGTTCGTTGCCATTATTATTATTGGCGAGAACTCGCTTTCCATAATCCTGGTTAAGAAGCTGAATGCCTCTATATCAAGCATGTGAACATCGTCTATGAATAGCACGCCAGGCACAAGAGAAACTTTTCCTTCGTTAAGAAGCTTCCTCACAGTTTCATCAACATTTCTTCTTATCTCTGGATCTATCTCTTTCTCTTCTACACCTATACCAATCAATGATATCATCGCTCTTTTTTGAGCTGCATACGCTTCGTCAAGATCGTGAAGCGTTACTGTTCTCACAATTTCTTTCTCCTTAAATACTTTGCCTTTAGGCATCTCCTCCAAGACCCTTGAGGTTTCAATATCGTAGTACTTGGCCTTCTCGATCCCCTTTACTCTTCCGAGCTTGAAAACCTCACCAGTATCAGCATCAATACTTATTAGATCTCCCCTCTTTATACCTAGTTGAAAGAGTTGTATCGCTATGGCTTCGTCAACTTCTAGAGCCTTCTCTTCATCTTTTGTAGCAATAGTTATTCTAGCTGCTTTTGGAATCTTTGCATAGGGATTGAATGGGTGTCTTGCAAGTGCGTATTTTATCTCCTTTACAACCCCCTCATAAACTCTTCTAAACTCCCTAATCCTAATACCAATAGCTCTCCTCACTGCTCTCATTAAAAGCTCAGTCTTCTTAACCTCTGTAGAGTAAAGCTCTGCACCATTTATCATTACAAACGGTGTATCCTCACCAAGTTCTCTGGCTATAGCTATTGCCAGTGCTGTTTTGCCTGAGCCTGGTGGACCTACAAATAGTATGCCTCTTCCAGCAAGCTTACCCTCTCTAATCATTTTAACTATGATTCCTGCAGCCTTCCTGGCCTCCAGCTGCCCCACAAGACCGTCAGCAACAAATATAGGCTCGCCTTTCTC
>JAPWUB010000007.1 GCA_028275745.1 Desulfurococcales archaeon
TGAACTTGGAGCACCCACCATCCGCAAAATATGTTATAGCTTTGGCAATGCTAACATTGGGGGATAGACCTCTTTACTGGCGCATACCATCAATAATAATGGGTGCTGCAACAGTTATACTAGTGTTCCTTTTAACAAAGAGGCTTAGCCAAAGCAATGAACTGGGCTTGATAGCTGCTGCAGCAACTGCTGTAGATCCTTTATTAAGGAATATGGCGTCTATCGCAATGCTGGATATCTATGTTACTGCATTTTCTCTGCTATCCATATATCTTGCCGCTAATGAAAGATATAGGGAGGCGATTCTTCTTCTAGGCTTTGCAACAACATTTAAGTTTACCGCATTGACTGCATTCCTACCAATACTATGCTTGTATGTGGGCAAGACATGGAAGGAAACCAAGACCAGCATATATCGCGCTGTGTTCGATCGGGTTATTGAAATGATACTGTTAATGCTACTCTCATTTGCGTTCTTTCAACTGCTTGTAGCTTATCCAATAATATTGAGAATAGGTGTTGTAGCGTGGCTTCAGCAAAGCATTTTTGGAGCCATATCATGGCATTTGAGCACAAAATGTGTTGGACCAAATTGCCCAATATCTTCTGCACCATGGGATTGGTTCTTCGGATTAAACTCATTCCCCCTATACATATATGCAAATGGAACAGCAGTTTATGCTCAAGGTTTCACACCTGCTTATGCAGTAGCGCTAATCTTAATGATAATTACACTGGCAAAGAGGTTCTATGAAGATTCCGATAAAAGTTTAAGTAAGAAGGTTTGGATAATTATTTGTGGTGTATTCGTATCCTACATTTTATTATGGATTGCAGGATCAAGAACTCAGTATAGTTTCTATGCAGTCCAATTAACCCCATTAATATATGCGTACCTCACGCTTCAACTAGTCGAGTTCCTGAATCGAGAAAACTTAGCCCAAGCCTTTCTAGCGTGGAGACCCCTCTTCAATAGACAAGCATGGGAAAAAGTTCTAGAGTATATACTAAAGCTTATATCATGACCTGTGTTTGGCTATTCCTTCAACCCAGATCATATACCTTTTAATGTTACACAGCAAGTTTTAAGAACTGGTTTAAATCTACATAATATATGACTGCACACTATATACTAACGAGGTGAACTTAATTATGCCCGAAAAAACCCAGCAAAAAGCACAACAACAGCAACAAAAGACAAAGGAATTAAAGGTGTTTTCAACACAAGTAGTAACTTTAGATACGATAAAGAACGATAAGCGCAAGCTAACATTACTGCTAATTATAAAGAGCTTTGGGAGTATAAGTGAAAAAGCATTGGCATATCTGATAGAGTTATTGCACAACGAAAAGAAAATAGATCTAGGCTACAATATAGTTAAGCTAGGCAATAAAGTAATTGTGAGAGAATTGACTGAAGATATTAGAGCACTACTTTACGTTGGAGTAGCGGAAGTAAATCCCCAAACAAAAAAGTTGCAAGTAACTAGTAGAGGTATGGAATTCTTAGACTCTCTACAACTTCAAGATCCAAAAATTGATGAAGTTCTAAAAGCTGTTGAAGAGGTAAAGAATAAGGTAATACCAATAGACGAAGAAGTTGCTACTGCAGTGCAACTTAGACAGCAAGGTGGAAGACGCTAAGCGTAATAATAAGGTTTTGGTGAAATATATAAACAATTTAATTAAAATTTAAATTAATTTCTGCCTCGCCTTTAAACATCTAAATAAATTATTAAACGATAAAATGTTAGTTCATCTAAGTTTCTTACATGGATAGTGAGAGCTCCTCCTGCTCTGATCTTCTTTTCCTAAGGCTTGCTCCTAGGAACTCATATAACAATGGATTCAGTTTGCCTTGTTTTTCTAGGGCATATATATGATCCTTAAACTTTGATGTATGCTCAATATCCAGGTCTATTAATTCAAGTAGTATTTTGAACACCGTGTCCCACACGTGCTTTAGCTCTTCCTTAGGCATATTGCTTATTACGAATGGGTCTTGCAACCAATTATCAAATGCCTTGAGAGTTCTGATCATGTGCTGAAAGGCTATTCGTGTATATAGTATCAGCTCTAATCTATCTCCGCTCTCAGCCATTTTGTTAACGCTTTCAAACCACTCCCTCACCTTCTTCTGTAGCTCAACCCATTGAGTTAGGTTATCATAAAAGCTTGACATGATTAATTCCCAAATTGTTTTGTATGTCATTCTCTAGTATTCTTACGTACTTAATAAGCTGTATGGTTTGCCCTTGTACTTTATGTCATCTGGTAATGAGCTTTCATACTTCCTTAGGAACTCTACGTCTTCTTCTTTTCGCCTAAGTTCATCTGGCAATAATCTAGGTATCTCATCTATTATTGGATACCATCTTCCACATAAAGGACAGTATAGAACTCCTGTTTTTACCTCAATCTTTATACACTCTTCACACGGTGGCTCTTCCCCTTTTTGCTTTAACTCATTTATGAAGCTTCCTCTATAGCCGCAGTACACATCACACAAAGGTTTCTGAATGTTTGGCTGCAACTTTCTTTGTTCATATCTTGCCGTCTCTATTACTATAAGCTTTAGTGGAAAGCTCTTGTCTTTACAGTAAGGGCATACCAGGTAGTTTAGGAGTCTGAACTTCATTTTCTTAATCCTTCTCTTATTTCTTCTATCTGCTTTACTAATTCGTTAAACATTTTCTCTCCTTCCGTTTTTTCCCACGCTTCAACAAATATCCTTATGATAGGCTCTGTACCGCTTGGACGTACGAGAAACACGACATTATCCATGAACACCCTTATACCATCGATATCGACTATTCTATGGCCACTATATCTCTTTTTAAGCTCTTCAACTATGAGTACCCCTTCCTCTCTACTCGACACAGACATCTTGCTTCTTATCATGTAAGGTCTTGGAACATCTTCAACAAGCTGCGACAATGTAGTGTTGCTACTCGCAAGAAGCTCTACCATAAGAGCCGCTGACATTGTTCCGTCTCTTACCGGCTGATGGATTACGTAGGCAAAACCACCGTTATCTTCAAACCCTGATAATGCACCTCCTAGCTCCATTATTTTCCTAGCAATGTGCAAGAATCCCACTCTAGTCCATATAACCTCTATACCTCTTGAAACTAGACTCTTCTCGAGCAACAGATGACTTGTTGCAATAGAGGTTACCACGCGCTTAGGCAGGGTAGGATGTTTTTCTGCCACATACTGTGTCAATACGACGGCTGATACATCGCCCTGAACATAGTTGCCATTATTATCCACAAAGACGGCTCTGTCACCATCACCATCATGAGCTACACCAAAATCTGCGCCTACAGCTTTAACTACCTTCATTAAGTCCTCTAGGTTCTCTTCAGCAGGTTCATATGGTCTATAAGGAGCGCTAATATCTGCATTTAGTGTCAGGGTCTTGATTCCAAGTTCTTTAAGGAGACGTGGTGTAGTTAAGGCTGAGACACTGTTGGCACAGTCGACTACAACCTTTAATTTACGCATCTTAATCCTATCAACATCTATGCGCTCCTTTACACTCTTTATGTATATATCTATAGCACCATCAATTTTCTCTACAGGTCTCATCTCATGCCATGACACATTTCTGAACCTTGATTCAAAAAATATTGCTTCTACCTCCCTCTCTACATTTGGTGGAGCTTCAATACCGTCATTAAGAACCAGCTTTACTCCTACCCATTCTGGAGGATTATGACTTGCTGTAACGACTACGCCATAATCAAACCCTAGAGCTTTTACAAGATATTGAAGCGCTGGTGTTGGTATGAGGTTTGCGTCATAAACTTTTGACCCTCCAGCTATAAGTCCTCCCATAACTATGTTATATATTGAGTTATTCCCTACTCTCCCATCCCGACCCACAAGCGCTCTTGCACCGTTGGGAAAATAGCTAGCTATAGCCATTGCTAGCCTCAGCGCAAATTCAGGATTAGTTCTATCCACAATCCATCTAACGCCATCTGTGCCAAAAAGCTTCTTCACGGCTTCAACCATTGTTTTAGACCCAGAAAAGGATGGCATTGAAAAGTGTTATAAGGCTTACTTAAACTAGGTCTCTATTGGAAGCGCTACTGGTTTTACACCATGAAACGCATATGGATTGATGTACTTACACCAAAACAGGCTAGACTGTTTGGCGCTATTTATAATAAGCTGAAAAAAATGGGGTATGACGTGATAGTTACAGCCCGAAACTATGATTACACGGCTCACGTTCTTCATAAACTTGAAATTAATTTTATCATTGTTGGAGGCTACGCCAACGATTTAAAGGGTAAACTTATTGAGGAAGCTAAGAGAACTATTGAGCTTCTAAACCTGTTAAGCGATTTCGACGCCCTCCTTGCTTTTCCAAATCCAGTTGCTGCTAGAATAGCGTTTGGACTGAAGCGTCCATACATTGCTTTTACTGATAGCCCTCATAGCGAAGCTCCCTCAAGGCTTGCGCTACCCCTAGCTACAGCAGTGATCTTTTCGTCGTGTATACCAAAGGGTGAGATAGAGAGGTATATTATAAGAGATAAAACTATTGTGGTGCAATTCAATGGTGTGGACGAGGTAGAGTGGCTTAAAGATGCAAACATAAACGCTTATGAACTCAAAAGCATTGAAGTAGAACCATTTAACTACATTGTTATTAGACCGCCTGAGATTAAGGCATCCTACTATACGTATGAATTAAGTACTATATTAGATTTCATTTCAAAATTAGCTGAACGTGCTATTAAGCGTAACTATAAAGTGGTGTACCTGCCTAGATATAGGGATGACCCCTTAATTAAGAGGTTTGCAGATGAGAAAAACATTATTATTCCTTGGGAAGGTGTTGAAGGAACTACACTTGTTTACTACGCAAGGTTTGTAATTAGTGGTGGAGGAACAATGGCTAGGGAGGCAGCACTTATTGGTACTCCAGGCATTTCGTTATTTCCTGGCGAACTTTATGTGAATAGGTGTGTTGCTGAATGGGGTTTTCCGCTCATTCAAACAAATGATCCAGAGAAATTGAATAGTATTGTGGAAAAGTTGTTTAACATGCGTGAAAGTGAGATTAGTGAAATCAAGGCTAAAGCAATGGAGTTACTGAAAAAACTTGAGGCTCCCTCATCAACATTAAACCAGGTTCTTGTGAAGGTGCTTGAATGAGCGATCAGAAGTTACTTGTTGCTGGAGTTGACGAGGCTGGTAGAGGACCTCTGATAGGAGATATGTTTATGGCTATTGTTGTTATAGAGGAGGAAAAGTTAAGGGGTCTAGAGCAGTTAGGAGTTAAAGACAGTAAGAAACTGACACGTGAAAAACGTGAAAAGCTATTGCCTCTAATACTCTCAATAGCAAACTTTGTTGCAGTACATAGAATTACGCCAGATCAAATAGATAAATACAACCTCAACTTGTTAGAACTTGAATCATTAGTAAAACTTGTTAAACTTGCCCTCACATTTCATCCAGTAAAGAGGGTTTTCATCGATGCTTTCACCAATCCAACAACAATAATTTCAGCTCTACACACCATTAAAGAAGACATAGACGTTATTGCAGAGTATAATGCTGACAGCAAGTACATAGCTGTCTCAGCTGCAAGTATAGTTGCGAAAGTTTTAAGAGATTGGCACATAGACCAGCTAAAGAAAGTTTATGGTGATATTGGTAGTGGGTATCCAAGTGATAAGAAAACGGTGGAGTGGCTTCAAAACTATTACAAGAAGTTCGGCGAATTACCTTCAGTTGTCCGAAAGTCGTGGAAAACGGTTGAACGTATTCTCGGAGTTCCTATTAAGAAGCAGAAAAGCTTGGTAGAGTATATTGAGAAAGGAAAAGTGGAAGAGTAGAGCACAACCAACTACCTTTGTATATTTAAGCTTTGAAAGATATTATGTCTATGTCAAAATATTTTCAAAAGATCTTTTACAGCAGTAAACTAAGTCAAGGCGCAGAACAATGCCTGCTCATCCAAGATTCATCGTGGATTCGATGCTGGGTCATGTAGCGCGCTGGCTTAGGCTTCTAGGGTATGATACGCTATACTTTCGTGATATTGAGGATTGGAAGTTACTAAGAATAGCAAAGGAGGAAGGTCGGATACTGATAACCAGAGACGTTAGCTTATATCGAAGAGCTAGGAAAGAAAACTTAGAGGCGATTCTTGTAGAAGACCCAGAAATAGATACGATCTTAGCCGAGCTATCAAGAAGGTTTGGAGTAGAGCTAGAATTTCATAAGGATGATACTAGGTGCCCAGAATGCAATACTAGGCTTATTTACACAACATCAATTACTGATGTAGCGCACAAAATTGGCAAAAACATTGCATTGAGATATAAAGAGTTTTGGATTTGCCCAAAGTGTGGAAAGGTTTACTGGCAAGGTAAGCACTGGAAGACCATAAACCAAATCTTAGAAAGTGCAAGAATTAAGAAAGCAAAGCTTGTTAGCAAAACAATGATTAAGGAGAGGAGAATATATGTTGGAGAAGGAACCACTAACAATAATGCTTTAAGCACTGAAAAAAACTCATTATAAAGGTGCACAAATAGATGGAGTCTTCAGAAGTTGTTTTGCCTTCCGAGCTAGATTTTGAGGACGGTGTGTACCTTGTAAAGCTTGCTAGAAAAGCTATAGAAGCTTATGTACGCGATGGAGTTAAGATAGAGCCTGACAAAAACGTGAATACTAAGCTGATGAAGAGAGGCATGGCTTTCGTAACGGTTGACAAGCTTTTAGATTCAGGACGAAAAGAGCTCAGAGGATGTATAGGCTTTCTACAAC
Source organism: Desulfurococcales archaeon (assembly GCA_028275745.1). Classification (GTDB taxonomy): domain Archaea; phylum Thermoproteota; class Thermoprotei_A; order Sulfolobales; family Ignisphaeraceae; genus Ignisphaera. Next base: position 6,796 of record JAPWUB010000007.1, read on the forward strand.
CCGTAGCACCACTAGCTAAGGTCGTTATAGAATCCGCCATTGCAGCTGCAACAGAAGACCCTAGATTTCCTCCCCTTACAGTAGAAGAGCTAGAGAATATAGTTATTGAAGTATCAGTGCTCTCAGTACCAATACCTGCAAAAGAGCTGGAAAACATAGTCATAGGCAAACATGGAATAATCATTATTAGGGGTTGGCATAGCGGCACACTACTTCCGCAAGTACCTGTCGAGTACTGTTGGGATACGGAAACATTCCTTGCTGAGGGATGCTTAAAGGCAGGGCTTGAAGCTGATTGCTGGCTTGATAAAAGAACCAAAATATTTGTATATGAGGCTAGAATATTCTATGAGGAGAGCCCTAGAGGTTTAATAAAGGAGAGAAATTTACAGGAAGAGTTAAAGAAGTCTTGCCCACAATCAATCACTTAACAAGCTATACTATTTTTAGTTTTTAAAGTGCTGAGATAAAACATTGGAGCCACAATGATACTATCTGATTTTGACTTGATAAGTTACATCAAACATGGAAGACTAATAGTAGAGCCCTTCTCTGAGGACATTGTACGTGAAAATGGTCTTGACCTTAGACTAGGAAACGAAGTTTGTGAATTAAAAGAGACCAGCGAGGTTCTTGATCCTTACAGTGATAACATTGATCTAAGCAAGTTCTATGAATGCTTTAAAACAGATGAAGTAGTATTTAAACCTCGAAGCATTTACCTTGCATCAACACTTGAATACATCAAGGTTCCGCCAGAGCTAATGGCATTTGTGGAACTTAGATCAACTTTTGCAAGAATGGGCCTCTCTGTACCACCAACAATAATTGACGGGGGTTTTGAGGGGCAAATCACAATAGAGATACACACATCAGCATTCCCAATTAAGGTAAGAAGAGGAACACGATTCCTGCACGTAGTCTTTTCAAAAGTTACAACACCCATTCAAAAGCCTTATTCTGGGAGATACCAAGGACAACGCGGTGTAAAGCTACCAATACTTCCACTTCGGTGAAGCAAAAAAATACGCATTATTTTAGCCTGATAAAGTCTTTAATAAATTCTAGTCCTTTGTAATAGAATTAGGAACGGAGTATGCACAGTTAAGATGAGTAAGGATAGGATAAAACACTTGCTTATGTTGCAGGAACGGTAACAGCCCCTATTTCTGCTATCTGTGCAACACCTTCTTCATGTTGTACATCAAGTACGGATAGCGATACTGAAGCATAGAAGGCGTTGAATGTGAGCTCTAGAGCATCAGTATGAGATGTAACATCTGCTACATAGCCTAGTAGCATCTTAAGAATACTCTTAGAAACTTCCCTTACACGCACATAATTCAGCTTCATGTAGTTATATATCACATCCTCGAAAAGATCTATTATAAGATCCTTCTCATCTTCTCCAAGGTCGCGCCAAGACCTTACGTAGAGAATTAATGACTCTAGTGTTGACTGCCTTATTTTTACACCCATGTGCGATGCTATCAAGTACAAAGCGTGAAGGGCTTGAGATACGCATTCCTCATCATTTTCACTGCCATCAATGCTGTAGAGGCATACCATCACATCGTCAAAGAGAGCATTAATTAAGCGCATTAATTTGGCACCAACTAATTTAATACTTCGGGGAGTTATTTATTAGAAGGAAACCCAGTAAAAGCATTGAAATGCCGCCGGGGGGATTTGAACCCCCGACTACCGGATCTCCCAGCCTCATTTATACCTAGCATATGAGTCCGGCGCTCTACCAGGCTGAGCTACGGCGGCTCCTATTTAGTATTATCTGCATATCTACAAACTTATAAGCCTGTATAGTGCATCAAATCAGCCCTTCTAAGCCACATCATGTGTTTCAGTTCTTCGCCGCATTCATCACAAACAGGTCAAATACTAAATAGATGCGCTGCACAGCAATTTATTTTTAGATTCTGTACAGCATTAATAAGGATAGGCGAGTTCCTGTGAATGATTGTAGTATTAAGCTTATTTCAATTGTGAAAGGCGTTGGAGCGCCGTTAACAATGGAGGTTGTTAAGTCTATTGCTAGGCTATGTAGTGAGGACCCCTATAACCTGTGGCACGAAATTGTGAAACAAGAATTAGGCACAAAAACAAGCGTAATCACCTCTGCTGAGGAAAGCCAGAGAAAAACTGCTGTAGCAGGACCTTGCTGGAGGTGTGAAGCATGCGGTAAGACATTTTCTGATGTAAAGCATCTTGTTAACCATATCACATATTTTGTAAGGCAACGTGATCCTGCACACATAGAGTTATACAAAAAGGTTAAGAACCATGCTGAAAAAAGTGGTAAGACCTTTAGTGAGGCGGCTATGGAGCTCTTAAAGTGCTGAGGTAAGCAAAAGGTTTAATTTTTGTTGCTGGTTACTTTACTCTATTCTTGATACCTGCCTATGATGAGTATAGATACAGAAATAGATACGGAAAAGGAAGATGCAGAGAAATTTTTTACCAAGAGACAGAGACGCATTATAACCTACAGTATTGTAGCTTTGTTTCTACTTTCAACAGTTACGCTGATTGGGTGGAACTATTACGACATTATGTGGTGGATCTCTTGGTACAAGATGGTCTCTGAAAAAGGTGTTAGCGCACTCTTAAACATTTACAGCTTGTGTCAAGGCCCCTCCTGTAAAGTTCCCTATCCTCCTCTAGCAGTAATTATTTTTGTCTCATTATATGCCTTAGCATCAACACTTCCAGCACATTTAAGGTTGCTAGTTCTAAAGATGTTTCTTGTAATCATTCCAGCTCTAATAATCTTTCACATTATAAAGAAGGAACATGACTTAGATGTAGCGTTGCTGTGGCTTGTAAGTATGCCATTCCTTCAAATCTTATTTGTACTACAGTTTGATGTGTTGATAGCTTGCCTAGTCCTCCTCTCAACAGTTTATTTAGCTCAGAAAAAGTATGACAGAGCATCAGTAATGCTCGCTCTTGCAACGTTAATTAAGCATGTAATTGCGGCACTTCTACCCCTACAACTAATATATGTGTATACAACAGCAGGCACCAAAAAAGCGGCACGATATTTGATAACATTTATGATTGTTGTAGCTATAGTCATAGCACCATTCTTCGTAACCTCAGTGAATGGCGTGCTCTACAATCTTGTAACATTTCACTCTACACGACCTCCACAAGATCTTTCTCTATGGGCTTTAACAACATGGTTTTTAGAGGATCAGTTAAAGCCATACTTGGGGATCATAAACAAATTGTGGGTAATCTTTATGGGTATAGTATACATGCTTCTACTGTATCTGGGCTACACAATACTAAAGTCTGCCAATAAAGATGAGAACAGCGTCAAAGGTCATGCAAAGGTTCTTTCTATACTAACATCATTAGCACTCATTATCCTCATTATGTTTAGTAAAATTGGAAACCTAAATTATGCGGTATGGTTTGTTCCTACATCGATCATCGCACTTGATGGACATAGATTGAGGAAGTTTTATCGATTAACGGCGCTGTTAATACTCATGGTATCACTACCCTACGGTATGTACTTGCTTTTAATGCCTGCTGTAGGAGGTGAAGGAACGTATATACCTGAGGATATGGCTTACTGGGATGCAAGGGCGCTGTTAATGCAGTCAATAAACTATTACCTTCTCTACATATTTGGCGTGACTCAAAACTACATCCCTGCACTACACCTATATACTCCAAGCGATCTAATGCAATTACTCTCATTCCTTGGAGGTCTAACAATAGTGAAGAAAACTGTGATTGCTATTCTCATAATACTAGCTCAATACTTCTTAATCTCACTCATAGCTCTACATTTAGACGCACTTAAAGGTGGGTAAAACCTTGATAAGAATAGGTGTTATTGGTGTTGGTAGATGGGGTAAAAATCATGTTAGGGCATTAAAGGAACTGGAGCAAGAAGTAGATGTGGAACTGAAAGCAGTGTGCGATGTTAGAGAGGATGTCGCTAAAAGTGTTAGTAAAGAATTTGGAGTTCCTATAGCATCGTCTAGCTGTAGAGAAATTCTAACATATATTGACGCAGCTATAGTAGCAACATCCATAGACGCTTTATCGCATGTTGCACGAATGGTTCTCGAACAAGGCAAGCACGCCCTAATAGAGAAGCCTGTTGCAACTACGTCAAAAGAGGCTTTAGAGCTTTTAGAAATAGCTAATAGAAACAAGGTTGTTGCCATGCCCGGTATGATCATGAGGTTTAACGATGGTGTTAACAAGCTTAAAGAGTTATTAAAAGATAGTAAGCTTGTCTACTTATCGTTTAGAAGACTTTCTAGAAGACCTTCATACATGACTAAGTATCCTCTATTGCTAGATCTAGGTATACATGACATAGATTTATGCAGATACTTAACCGAAGATGATGTAGAGGAAGTGCTAACAGCGTATAGGGCTAGAGTAGCAGACGACGAAGTAGTAGTAACTGTGGTAAAAACTGAAAATGGGATCCCATGCCATATTCACATAGACGGAGTCTCACCGTACAAGGTAAGAGAAGTGGATGCTGTAACTAGTGAGGCATTCATCAGAGTTGATACCAATACGAATAGGCTCATCATTTTAAAACCTGGAGCTGAAAAAGTGATAGAAGTTAAAAGCCTTGAACCTCTCAAGCAAGAACTTCTATGGTTTATAGAACTAGTGAAGCATGGTAGTACGGATTATAAGCCCAATCTTGTTGACGCGGTTAAGAATCTAATAGTTATTGAAACAATAATGAGCAGAACCTAGACATAACGTAAGCTTTTAATGCTATTCTATTCACCTTCAACCCAGGTGTACCCACAGCTCGCACATTTATATACCTTAACTACAGTATCAGAACTCTCAGCCGAAGATACCTGTCTTCTCCAGTAATATACGCCTTTCTTTCCACATCTAGGGCAAGTAATATTGAGATCAAATATGGCCCCCATAGGAACATCAAGATGAACATCCTCACGCCTCTCTACAACCTTTTCAAAGACAACAGATTTCCTTAGTGTGATAAGAGTGCTTGTTATCTCCTCCTGATACCCACACCTTGGGCAGTAGAGTATCCTACCCTTAGCAAGCATAACAGCACCACATTTCGGGCAAAACTTCATAATATGCACCATGTAGGTAGACGTAATTGAGGAAACTTTGTACAGTACTTATATTCCCTATCTAAATCTATATACTTTTATACAAATGTACAAACAATCGTGCCACCTTATCACCTTACTAAATAATTGCAAGGAAGTGCATCAGTAAAAATGCTTTCGTAATGTCTCATGAAATTGACATAATGTGTTGGTACATGAAAGAGCTGCAGAATATGTGTTCAGCACTCAAGACCCCTATCACCAATCATACACCGCTGGACTCATCATCAGTTTATTATGTCTCGGATCAAGTAAGGCTTTAAGTTTTTGAGCAGAATATGATGTGCTGATGGTACTCAGTGGGTACTCAATAATGAGGCTTTTGAAATTCTCAGAGATGGCTAGAATTATTGCTAGAGCTGATATTGTAATGGAAATTGTTGAGGCTAGAAACCCTCTAGGATTGAAAAGTCGTGTTGTAGAATCGCTTGCAAGAAAATATGGGAGGGATTACATACTGGTTTTAAATAAATGTGATTTAGTGCCACCAGCAGTATGTAGAGATTGGATCGATTACTTCAGACATGAGCACAAGGCAATAGCGCTCTGTGTTTCAACAGTGAAGCGTATAGGTATAGTGAGGCTAAGGAAAATGTTTCTTGAGAAACAGAAGGAGAAGGAAGGAATACTTCATGTGGCAGTCTTCGGGTTACCGAAGGTTGGTAAATCATCTCTTATAAATGCTCTAAAAAATAAGGACTCTGCCCCTACAAGCCCTTACCCAGGTTCATCAGGGTACACGAAAGGGATAACAGTATACAAAATCCTGCCAGGAATATATGTAATTGATACCCCTGGTTACATACCATTTGATGTGAAAGGGCTTGAAGTCGCCATAAGAAGTCAACCGGTTGAGTCAATAGATAACCCTGTTGCTGTGGCTCTAGACATACTGAAAATGATTATGAGATTCAATGCAAGAGCTGTTGAGGAAGCATATAACATTGATGCTAAGGATCCCTTGGATGTGCTGAGATTGCTGGCTTTAAAGCGTGGATGGCTCTATAAGAAGGATAAGGAGCCAAATATAGATGAAGCTGCAAGAGCTATTATTAGAGACTACCTTAATGGAAAACTAAAGTTCTACACTCTCCCTCCAACAGTTCAAGGCTTTAATCCTTGAAATAACCCTGTTAAAGTATTTCTTATCAAGGCTAAGCTCCTCCATAATACTAACAATAGTCTCTTTATCCACCGTCTTGCCTTTACCACACAGCTTCGAAACTTCGTACACAACCCTATAAATCTTGTTATCTACGCCCATAGTATCCTTTACGGCATTGTCTAGACTCATTCCTTCAAACCTTACCTTCAATAATATTTCTATAATTTTATTAATCTCCTTTGGCACTCCAACAATACTACCCTTATATACAATCGCTTTTCTAATATATGGAAGTCTGCGAATCAAGCTCATAGCATATGTTGCATAGGGGCGTGGAAACCTGCTGTCAACGAGAAGACCTACTACAATTGCATCGGCTTGCAGAACCTCTTCAATAGTAAGACTCTCGTTAGAGTAAGGATCTAGGATCACACCTTTGTTAGGCAAGGTTATGGATGAAGCAGGCGTAATAACATTAATTCTATTCCTAAATGAGTTTATCAAATCTATAAGTTCAGATGAAGGTGATAGTACCACTATATTCAGGTCTGTTAGGTACTTTCTAATAGTCTTTACAGCAAACAAAAACTGTTGAATAGCATCCTTTTTCTCTTCATCAGAATGAAGCTCCCAGAAAAGTGCATCAAAAATAATTAGAGGAACCCTAGGATAAATATCGATAAATTTGCTGATAATGATCTGCGTGACATCATTATCACACTTTTCTTTGTTGCTTTTCACAACATAGTCGAAGGTGGTCACCCCCTTGACCTCTACACCTACTGTAATACCTTTGTAGTGTCCTATCTCCTTACCTCTTGAAACTTGTGCACATATCCTTGCTCGACCAGTTAGGAGGAGGTTAGCTACATGATGAAGTACCTTGGCCCCAGTTAGTACGTCAATCTCCCTCTTAAGTTCCCTAAATACTGCTGTACTCAGCAAAACTCCTTCTGCACCAGAAAGCCTAAGCACAAACTGAAGTACGTCAGCTGGTATCATACATTTTCACAGATTATTTCCAAGAGCGCAGATATATAGATATAGCTTAAGCCATTGTAACCTGGCTGAGCAAACTATATAGTTCCTTAAATGAAAAAGGCTTTGAGACTCAAGCCTTACGCTGTTGCTTCAGCCAAATTAGTACTATTACTTTGCATTGCTATAGATGGAGCCTGGGCTTTGGCTTCTTCTTCCTGACTCTTAACAATAATGTCGAAGGTCTTTCCTTTTTCAAGCACCTCTAGCAACTTCTTGCCAAACTCTGACAGTTTGTAAAGCTTGTAATTACCTCTAACATATACTATGTCAACTATATTAAGTGCCTCCAGTATGTGAAACGATGCCAATACCTCGTATCTTGGTAAACCAGTCAACGCTATTATATCGCTAGGTGATGCGATCCTATCCTTAAGAATTCGTAACATCATTACCAGTCTTTCGCGTGGGTCCACAAAAACCACCGAGTTATTGATATGCCTATAGCGAGTAGTTATAAGGAGCTAGTCATTTTACTTAGTCATGAAGAAATAGAGTTCTGGCGATGCAACAAACATTTGCTACTACACATTATTTTAAGGCTTCTGCGTATCTGGAGCCTATGAGGAAAGCAGTAAATGTGATTGAACTTTTAAGCGATTCTTCACTAGCAAGCAGAATTGCAACTTTAGTGAACAGCATTATTGTGTATAGAGATGGTAAAAAGCTTGTGAGATTCTATGGAAAAGACATTATAGTGCATCCATATATGGCTGTGTATTCCTCAGCGCCAATAATATCACTCACACCATTTGTGTTCAGAGCAGGGAGCAAAGTAGTGATCTATAGTCCAGTAACGCGACACAGGCTCGATATAGACTTAAACAACTCCGAAAACTTTGACATCGTACCCTTCACCAGCAATGGTATAGCTATAATTTCAAAGAGCTTGCCAGGAGCAAAGGTGCTGACTATTGATGGTAAGAAGGGATTTGAAGAGCATAGGCTAGAAAATGCTGTGTATGTGATCCCACAAGACTTATCCAGCTATGTAATCACAGCCGACGGTACATTATATAGAGCATCAGAGTTGTTAGAGCTTGAGGCTGAAGCCAAGTGCGAAAAAGTGCATTACATAGAGAACTCGAGGCTGCGAGCCGCTATATGCATGTCGAAAGATAATGTAATTACTATGGTGAGCGACGGCGTCTATGGAGAATACTTCGAACTCCCTAAAACACGCGTACCTTCAGTTAATGGTATTACGCAGGGGTTTGGCTCTATTGCTCTACACAGTGATGGCTCAACACTTATTCTAAGTTTCAAAAACAGGAAACGCTTTGAACATATTGTGCCTTACCGTATTGAACGCCCTACACAGCTCTATGACAATATTTTCGTTGGCTTTGTCAGTGAAAACCTGGCAATATACGATGCTAGTAAAGAGAAGCTGACAATAACCAGTTTTAGAGAATGTAAGCAGGTGAAGGTATCGCCTCAAAGAGGTTGCATCGCAGTTGCTTGCAAGGAGTTTGTTGCTCTCCTTAACATAGATAATTACAGCTATGTAGTAATTCCTAGAGAGGCAGATAGTGTGATGCTACTCGATTCTTACCTTATTCTGCAGAGGCATACTAGGCTAACAATATACGAACTTGTTGAAGATGATCGCACAAGACTTCTTATTGACATCCCCACAGCGCTAACGTCATGCGGCGAAGTAGATGGTAGTAAGGTTCTGTGCATAGATACCTTAGGGAGACTCGTCATTGCAAGTATTGAGAGCCTTATAGAGCTAGAGCCTCAGCTATTGTTGCTCAGCAGTAAGGAAGGAGAGGTAACAGCACTTATCAAGTTCTACACACCTGGATACCCACTGAAAATTGTTCCTGGCAATAATGTGCACGTAGCATTCCAACGTTATGACTCAGCTACAACAGAAATTAGTATTAAGGGAGAAAAGAATATCCCTCAGAAACTGAGCATTGAGTTGCAGGGCGTTGTAAAAAAGTTGGAAACCACTGTAATGCTTCCAGGTAGTGATGAGCCGCCTGGAAAAATCTATATTAGGAGGATCCCCAAGCTCCTACTTGTAAATGAAGTGCCACTAACATGTAATAGCAGTGCTGAGAGCAGTATTAAGAAGTGTTTGAAAAGCCTTTCCCAAGTATCTGGTGGCACGGCATCTATATCTATTCTATGTATAGATAGCGAGGCACGAGGAAAAACAGAATACAAATCAATACTTGTAGAAAATGTAGAGGCTATCAACATTAAGCCTATAGTAAATGCAAAGCAAGGCATGATCTGCATAGATATGTTGGGGAAAGCCGATGCTGATATTCTGCTGGAAGCCATATGCAGAAATGGTGTTACTATAAAAGGTTTAAACTGCATAGAAATAACCGACAACTGTGAAAACCCCATAATCATATTAACATTAAGACTGCGCAAAGAGAACGACACTTGTACTACTAGCATACCGATACGCATAGACGAAGCAGTAGCTATAATTGAGCAGAACACATACGAAGCAATTGCAAAGCAGAAAGCTTCTTACAACATTATCCTGCCATCCAAGTGCATAGATGTCAAATCCGCTGAAGTAGTCTATGACTCAGGCCTAAAACTGCGCATAATGTTTGAAAATAGGTGCATGAACGTCGCAGCAACAGTTATTGGTGAAGGTATTTCTATCCTACTAGAACCAAACTCTAGAAAGCTGATTAGCATAGCTATAGATGCTATCGATGCTGTTCATGGCTGGAAGAAGCTCACTGCTATAGAACCTGCAAAGATTTTTGTCATTAAAGTGCCTATACCACTTCAACAGATACTTCATACCGCTCATCAAGCCGCTTTAAAACTACTTGCTGTTACTGGGTTCAGAAAGTGAGAATACCCTTCCGCAGTCTTAGCCCATCAATAAATAGGGTCTTGAGCCTTCTTAGCAAGGCTAGAAAGATCCCTACCATACTATTCAAAACAAATAATGTTGTAGCTTGCATAGAAGTGGGGAGAGGTATTTATAGGTGTGGCGACAACTATAAGTCAAAGCTAGTAGCATTCTACACAATAACAGATGTGGGTATAAGGCTTGAAGAACTAGAGCTTATTGATATTGTAACGCATCTGAAGAAGCTTGTAAATGCTCTTGTACCGCCCGGATGTAGCATAGTAACTCTATCAAAGATCGAGCCTGTGAATGTAGATAAGTTCCTATCTGCTGTAAACACAAAGCTTCAGATGAAGCTCGTAGAGCTTGAACAGGACAAGGCGAATACTAGGCTGAGATCATCTTTAGAGAAGCTTATGGAGACTCGGAAAAAGGTTCTAAGCGGTATAACGCCTGTCACCATTGAAAACATTGTCGCTGTTATGTGCGATGACTTAGAGCTCTATCGTGAACAGCTCAAGAAGATCCCAAAAATTGCTGAGCATGTTCTCAACATTAAGCTAAAGGCTGTGAAAAACCCGCAACTTGCTAGCTATATAACCAATTTTCGCTTATAGCATTAGAAGAAGCAAAACAATGCTTCTAGATGCAGTTACGTACATTCAGCCACAAATACTTCTAGCATCATCTAGAGCTAGACAAAGCGAAGGACTCTATATAGGTGTTGACATAGTATTTGGTGGGGAAGTGTACTGGAACCTTAAGGACGCTCCAAGAAAACACATGCTGGTTATAGGTCCAACAGGCTCTGGAAAAACGATAGCTTTAAGCGCCCTTGCATCAAGAATTGCAAAGAGGTACGGAACACTACTAACAGTAATCGATGTTAAAAATGAGTATAGGCATAATATAGAGTTGTTCATGGGGGAAGACCCTGTTGTTTGGGATATTGTGCAGGATCCCATACCACTATGCAGCTGTGAAGATCCTGAACATGAGAAGCTTTATAGTGTCAGGCTCTTTGTTAATACCCTCTCCAAAGTATTTAATTTACCGTCATACGCCAGAGATTACATGACCGAGCAGCTCAAGAAGGCTTGTATTAGCTGTGCTAGTGATAGTTTAGATACCATAGTTCAAAGCTCATGGATAGAAGAATCTGAACAAATACAAACAGTTCTGGAAGCCTTCAAGGCGTCTTCAAACATGTCGGCAACTAGCATGCTAAACATCAGGACACTCATTATTGATGCAAGCAGGCTTCTAACGCTAGACACTAAGTCAACAGCAACAGTAGCACTATACACCCTCAAACTTGCGCTAAGAGCCCCACACAAACATCACATATCATCACTATCAAGAATCGTTGTACTTGATGAGCTATGGTACATAACCCAAGAAGCGCTTGACGAATTCATAGAAATGCTAGTGAGGCTTGCTAGAGGCTACGGAATAGTTGTTGCAATGGCTACGCAAAGCGCAGAAGACCTAGAGCCGTACGCAGATAGCATAGCTGGCAACTGCGGACTTCTGATAGCACTATCATCAACATCGAGAAGCCACTGGCTAAAGGCGGCACGTTTGTTGAATATGAGCAAAAAAGGTGTAGAGATTATGCAGAGGTATTCAGAACCAGGTATTGCCGCTGTGAAAATGGCTCAATATGAAAAGCCATTCTATGTGTATATAGATCCTCTAGACTAGACAGCGCACTACTTCTCTAGACCTAGCTCCTCATAAACCTCCTTAGGAGCTATTAGCCTAGCACCACGACTAGCTTCATGCCTCTTCTTAAGCTCTCTCTCTTTCTGCTTCTTCTTCCACTTATACTTGTGAGTCTCCCTAAGCCTTGTCGAGACCAGACCTCTCATCTTCCTGCCAGCAGATGTCTTCCCTCTAAATACACGCCCGCGCTGACTTGGGTTTGCAATCCAGTTAATGTCTGGATCGCTAAGTATTGCTGGGTGATGAGGATCTACAAGTATTACCTCATAGTACTTGTACAGACCATCTTCACCAACGTAGTAACTGCTAAGCACCTCAAGGTTCCTGTACTTCCTGGCAGCTCTCTCCTCAGCTATTAGCCTAAGGCTCTTAGCTGGTGCAAACCCGTATATACCCATTCTCTTAGGTCTCCTGCCAGACCTTGGCCTGGGCTTTCTCAGACCACCTTTCCTAACCCTAACCCTAACAACAATGAATCCCGGCTTATCCTTGTACCCAAGCCTTCTAGCTCTATCAATCCTCGTAGGCTTCTCAACTCTAACAATGGATGGTTGCCTCCTCCACTCTATCAACCTCTGTTTCATCAGCTGCTCGTGCTCACCTTCATATGGCCTCTTCCACATCAACGCCATGTAGTGGTACATTGATTTAGCCAATAATGACACCTGCAATACACTGGTCAAGTGCTTGCTAGTTGGATAATACGTAACTATAGCAAATTTTTAAGCAGATATGAAAATAGAGTAATAATGAGAGTAACAGCAACAGGCAGGTGTTAGAGAACGCCACCGCCAAAAATATATGTAGGGCTTCTTGGAAAGACAAACGTTGGTAAATCTACGTTCTTTTCAGCTGCAACGCTCATACCTGTAGCAATTGAGAACAGGCCCTTTGTTACTCTAGAACCTCATGAAGGAATTGCTTATGTTAGGAGAACCTGCGTCCACAAAGAGCTTGGCTTACCTGGTTGCAATCCCATTAACTCGCTTTGTATAAGAGGTGAGAGGTTCATACCCATAGTCTTGGTGGACCTGCCGGGACTCGTGAAGGATGCTCATAAAGGAAGAGGCTTGGGGAACAAGTTTTTAGATGCTATAAGGCAGGCCGATGCATTAATACACGTTGTTGATGCTTCTGGCTCTACAGATGAGGATGGAAGACCTGTTAAGCCTGGTTATAGAGATCCTGTTGAGGATGTTCTGGAGATAGAGAGGGAATACGATGAATGGATGTACGGCATCATAGCAAAGGATTGGAGCCGATTTGCAAGAGCCCTTGACACAATGAACAAGTCGCAAATGATTGAAGCACTTACACAGAGGCTCTCAGGGCTATCAATAAGGAGAGAGCATGTGACGCTAGCATTGGCTAAGACTAAGCTTGAGAACGTTAAGCCATCTATGTGGAGAGAAGAGGAGTTAAGGCTATTCGTAAAAACCCTTAGAGAGATCTCAAAACCCATTATTATAGCAGCTAACAAGATTGATATACCAGAAGCTAAAGACATGCTGAAAGAGATGATGAAGAGGCTACCAAACAGGATAATAGTTCCAGTAACAGCACTAGGCGAACTTGTGCTAAGAAGACTTGCGCAGAAAGGGGTAGTTGAATACTTACCTGGAGACCTCGACTTCAAAGTCAAGGACCATTCAGCGCTCACCTCTCAGCAGGTGAAGGGGCTAGAGATGATTAGAGAGATTATGAAGGAGTTTGGTGGAACAGGGGTTCAGAGAGCAGTAAACGCCGTGGTGTTCGATGGGCTGAAGAGGGTTGTTGTCTACCCTGTAGAAGATGAGAATAGGTTCACTGATAGCAAAGGCAATGTTCTCCCTGACGCATACCTAGTGCCAGAGGGAACAACAGCTCTTCAGCTAGCCTACATGATTCACACAGATCTTGGCAAAAAGTTCCTCTATGCAGTAAACGCAAAGACTAAGCAGAGGGTTGGGAAAGACTACATACTTAAAGATGGCGATGTCATAAAGATTGCTGCGGCTGTATAAGCATGGTGGTGCATGAAGCTAGGAAAGTAGTATTAGCCGAGGTTATCCTTACAACATACTGTCACGCAACAGAGGATTGCAATAAGGTTAGGCAGGCAATCCTTAACATGATTCCCCGAGACCTCGCCTCCTCAATAAGCGTAAGCGAAACCGTTATGAAGGGGTACTATGGAAACCCAATAGTAGTTATTGAGGCTAGGCTAAAAGGAGAGGAGGCACTTAAGGCGCTGAAGTACATGGCATCAATTCTTAGTGAGTTGGATAAGAGGTACATAGTAAACTCCTTTGAGCTTAGATACGATAAGAAAGCTAACAAGGTCTTCATTAGGATAGATAAGCAAGGTGCGTACCTAGGCAAACCAGTGGTTACAGAGGGAGATGACGTGATAAAGATAACACTATCCTTCTCAATGCGTAGGTCTGCTGAAGACGTGAAGAAGTTCCTAGAGGAGGTATTCTTTGGTCAGTCCACCGAGAGCTAATATGCTTCTACACTTCGCAACATGCGATGATATACTAAAGTATGTCTCAGAAGATGATGTCACTATACTAGGGCTTGATGAAAACATCTACAGCAAGTGCTTTGAGTCTATAACAAAAGCCGATAAGGATGTTGTGTTTTTGCCTAGAAGAATTGTTGAGGTAAGCGTAAACAGTATTAGGGAGGTGAGTGTTGCTAAGAAAAGTGTGTTACCAGCGTTCAAGCCCAGGGATATAGCTAGCGCTAGAAGCCTTGCAAGGATAAGGCAGAGCGCTGTAATTCTGCTAACTCCAGAAACGCTACAGTTTGTGGATGAGTATGAGGTTAACTTCCTCAAGCAAGCACACACAAGGAAGTTTATTGAGGTTTCTCTCGGAGAATTCATAAAAAATTTGTTAGGTGCTTCCATTAGGCAAGGTGCCAAATCTATGTATATGCTAAGTGAAACGATAGAGAAGGCTTTAAAGAGTGATGTAGGAGTTGTTGCATCAGGTGCTGTAGAGATGTATCCAAAGTGCCTCTTCACAACGCACATAGATGTGTTGCTGTACTCTATGGGGTTCTCAAAGAGGGAGAGAAGGATGATTTTAGAGATCTATCCACTAGAGCTACTGGACATATGGTTAAGAGGTGAGTAAGCACTGGATACAGTTGGTATAGCCATAGCGTTAACCGCATTGCTTATCTCACTAGCATCTCTAGCAATAGCTCTACCCATTCGCAGAGAATTAGGAGCACTTATAGACGAGCTTGCACCGGCGCTACTTGTAAGAAGGAAGAGCAAGAGGGTGAAACGCTATATACTAGTAAAGGTGGTATGCAACGATAAAGCAAACATTGTGCAGTTTATAAAGGAGTTTGAGAAGAGGTTGCTGAGGCTTGTTGGCGAGCTGGAGAAGCTTGAGTGCGACGTTACTGTAGCCTCCATCTCCAGAGCATCAAATAGAATGATTGTTAGAGTGCGAGGAGACTACAGATGCTTCAAGAGAGCCTTAGTAGCGTTATCGATTCAGCACATAGTGTTCGGAGACTGTATAGCTATACCTATAAGAACCTCCGGACTCATATCAAGGCTTAGGAAGCTCCTATACTAGATCATTTTAGGACTCTCTAAGCCTTCAACATCTTAACAATTGTCTCTAGAAGCTCTACTGCTTTGTTAAACTCCTCCCTGCCTCTATCACTCAACTTGTATAGATTCTCTCCACCAACCTTTATAACCTCTAGCAAGCCCTCACCACTCATCCTGTATATGACTCTGTAAGCAGTTATTGTTGAGACCTTTAGCCCCATCTCCTCCCTCAAAGCCTTTATAACCTCGTAAGCCCTTAAAGGGCTACTGGAGCGCGCCAATACCTTAGCTACGTAGAGCCACAGAACCTCTACAGTTATCTTCCTTCTAAGTCTCGCCAAAGCCCTAGACTCCATTAGCTCTGCACCACATTGTTCCATGCTTTAAATACGTAAGGCTTATAAAGCTTTGATGTGCTATATCTGGCTAGAAATATTTACCGGTGTAAATATGATTAGAGTTGGAATAATTGGCGTAGGCAACATAGCATCAATGCTTGTGCAAGCTGTTGAGTACTATAGAAGGGTAAGAAGCGTTGATGGGCTTATACACCATGCTATTGGCGGCTACAGAGTAGAGGATATAACATTTGTTTACGCAATCGACGTGTCTAGGCATAAGGTTGGCAAGGATCTTGCAGAAGCAATATTTGCAAAGCCAAACCTTGTACCAAGATACGTTGACGTCCCTAAGACAGGCGTAATTGTTAGGATGGGTAAGGTTCTGGATGGCGTAGCAGAGCACATGGTAGAGGACTTCGAGCCTGCTAACGAGCCTGAGCCCACAGAGAAGGAGCTAGTTAGAGAGCTAGAGGATGCAAAGGTTGATGTACTAGTGAACCTATTACCGGTTGGAAGCGCGAAAGCAACTAGGTTCTATGCAGAGGTAGCCGCTAAGGCTGGGGTAGCGTTCGTGAACTGCATACCAGAGTTCATAGCCAGCGACCCTAGCTACGCAAAGATGTTTGAGGAGCACAAAACCCTTGTTCTAGGCGACGATATAAAGGGACAGCTAGGCTCAACAATTGTTCACAGAGCTCTTGCAAGCCTCATAACAATGAGGGGCGCTGAACTAGTAGAGTCCTACCAGCTAAATGTTGGCGGAAACACAGACTTCAAAAACATGCTTGAGCAGAGCAGACTAACAAGTAAGAAGATAAGCAAGACAATGGCTGTCGCCTCAACACAGCCAAACCCTGAAGAGGCTGCACAAAGCATCTTTGCTGGGCCGAGCGGCTACATACCATTCCTGCACAATACAAAGGTTGCCTACATATATCTAAAGGCACGCGGATTCATGGGGCTACCTGTAACAATAGACCTCAAACTAGTGGTAGACGACAAGGCAATGGCTACAGCAATACTTGTGGATGTGATTAGGTTGGCGAAGGCATTGAAGGATAAGGGAGTTGTTGGAGCCCCGGACTGGGCATCAGCATTCTACTTCAAGTACCCACCAAGACAAGCAAAGACAGATGAGCTAGCACTGCTCGAGCTCTACCTAAAGCTCAGAGAGCTAGGGATAGAGATCCAGCCTAACAGGCTCTACTGGTGGGACTACATAGCCAGGAAGTAGCCCTAGAGCCATACCTATTTCTACACCCACGCTACCTCTATTTTTCCTGAACCAAGCCACAGCACAGCAACACCTTATTACCTAGACTAGAGAAGGCTCTAGCACAGCACTAGCGAGATGATGAAGCCGCTCCAGACAAATCAGATCATTTTGTGAAGAGCCCGCGACGTTCTGATCGCATTACTTTACAAACCTAACCCTATAGACGTATGATGGTAGCGTTCCATGAATAACTCTAAGCCTCTCAACCTCAACCCCCTGAAACTCCCTTAAAACTGCCTCAGTTGCCCTTATAGCTGAGGTTATGAATACTGCAACATCAAAGCCGCTCTCCTTAAGCACCGAAAGCATCTTCCTATACAACCTGCCTATAGCTCCAGGCTTCATTCTGTAACCATATGGAGGATTAAACACCGATTTTGTGATTGAAGCCCCGAACTCCACCTCAAGCTCTCTAAGCCTTGGAGTAAACTCTGTAGAGTCAGCAACAATAAATATAGTTGCATCGTCAACACCAGCACTCTTAGCATTTATGGCCGCACCCTCAACAAATCTGGGGTTTAGGTCTACACCAACATGTATCCTCTCACCCTCTCCAACACCTCTAGAACACAACCTATTGATATCATCTACAGCCTGCAAATGTATCTTCGCCAGCATTGCTAGGTCAATGTTTTTTCTAGCTATACAAGGAACCTCGATACCCTTTTGCTGAAGAGCAGCCTCAATAACTATTGTTCCACCACCACACATAGGATCATACAGTGGCTCGCCAGGTCTCCACCCAGCAATCCTAAGCATTGCAGATGCAATAGTGTTCTTCAGTGCAGCAGGATGTGCAAAGATCTTGTAGCCCCTCATATGAAGAGAAGTTCTGGTAAGCGATAGAGCAACAATTAGCCTAGCCTCATTCAGCTCCACATAGATCTCAACATCGGGTTCATCAAGGTTGACCCTGAGCCTCACTCCCTTTGCCTGCATATAGCTATCTATAACTGCTTGACCTGCAACCCTACCAATATCTATACTGGTAAAGCTGTGCGTACCTATCCTCTCAGGCCTTATCGCAAAGCTCTGGTGAGGCTCTATCAAAGCTGTGAAGTCTATTCCCTTAACAATCCTGTAGATATCATCAAGGCTCTGAACACCGTCATCCACATGTATGAGCACATAGATGTTATTTGCAATTCTAGACCTAAAAACATCAGCAAGCCTTGTTGGAGGAACCTCTATAAATACTCTGCCACTTGAAACACTGAGGATCTTTGCCTCGGCAATCTCTGAAAGCTCCTCAGCCAACACCTTCTCAAAGCCAGTATCACACGTTACAAGCAGCTTCATTTCAGACATCCGTAGAAGGTGTCAGACAGCCACCGCAACCTCATCAATCGGGAGCGGTCGGGATTAACATCATCCAGAACTCTACTTTTTCACAGCTAGCTATAAAGCTTAGCGTAGTGTTAGGTGCAGGGCATAACCAGGGTTCCTATATGCTCACCGTTAACTATGCGCTCAATGTTTTCGGGTTTAAATCCGTTGAACACTACAACCTCTATGCAACTCCTCTTAACAACCTGCATAGCCACAGGATCCAGAAGCTCGTAGCCTCCAGCTTCAAAGCGCTGGCTAAGGAACTTAGCTAAATCGTTTATGTGAACCCTGTCAAGCTTCCTAGCATCGGGGTACCTCCTCGGATCCTTATCATAGACGCCCTCAACATCTGTTGCATACAGAATCCTCTTAATGTTCAGAACCTCAGCAACAACAGCAGCTACAGCAGATGTTGACTGGCCAGGCTGAAGACCACCAGTAACAACAACCTTGCCACTTCTCCAAGCTTTCTCAACATCCTCAACACTCCTAGGAATAGGAAGGTATGCATGGTCACCGAGGGCATAGGCAAATAGAAGCGCATTAACTCTAGAGACCTCTATACCAATCATATCAGCCTGCGCATTATTCAGCCCCAAAGCCCTTGCACAACCAATGTAGCTTCTAGCGAATGGACCTCCTCCAACAACTACTGCAACCCTAAAGCCTCTATCAACCAGCTTGATCACAACATCGACATACCTCTTTATGAGCTCGGCATTATCTGGATTAATAATTTTACCAGATAACTTCAGCAAAATCCTGCTACCGCTACTCATTCAATAGCACACCAGGAAAACGCGATACACATATACAGGAAAAAAGCTTTGATAGACAAATAGGCTAGTAAAGCCAAGCACAGCACACTCTAGCGAGAGGTACACCAGTGCATCAAGCAGTACCCTAACTAACCTCTTCACATCCGCCACAAATCCCTGCCATTCAATTCAAAAGCCAATGAAACTATACTTAGCGTTGCAAGCTACTATACTTAGCTACTCTCTGCCAGGCTCCAAGCAGTTAAAATACCTAAAAAGATCTTGCCAAAGATACTTGTATGTATACACCAGTGCACCACTCAGTACATGCACCAACTTCATCATAGCCCCACAATCCTACTCAGCTCACCCACCTATAGTTTCACTACTAGCTCCTTCTCTAAGTATACACTAGAAAGATGATTAGATAAGGATATAAAGAAGTTGAGGTGTACAAGATTCTAGGATCTATAGATGCATGAAGGAGGAAGAATATGTGCAACCAGGATCCAGATCCGCGGATACAAAGTTCTCTTACTAGTAATAATCAATGTAGTCTCTTCAGGCTCCAACAAAACATTAGCGTACATCAGCTGCTTCAGGCCTTGAGGCACCATGAGCTCTGCTTAACTTTACCGGCGGAAAGTTAAGCGCCACTTAACTTCACCATCAGCACAGCAATAGCTTAAGGTGCGTAATCAGAGGCGTAATCAAGTCCATTAGAACCTCGTGAGGTCTCGTGCCTGCCATCAGCTCCACATCACTGCAAGTACAGGCTTTAACTCGTCGAAGGAATATTTTCTGCGAGACTAATTCTCTTAATTGTAATCATTCATCTCTATATACATAAAAATCTGATTTGGCGCAGAGCTGAAGATAGCTAGCACAGCAACTTGAGACGCTCAGGGAACCAAAGTTTACAATAAAAGCTCTCAGTACACAGCACAATACACAGATTAGTTGATTTGCTGAGCTATGAACCTGCCCAGCGCAGATTCTGTAGAGTGTGAGAAAGCCTTATTGACTACTCTCCTGAGATCCTTCAACTATTGACTCTAGATCCACACTAAACCTCAGGATCGCTATTAAACCTCCTAACATCTTTATTCTCTCACCTACAGGTGTATTTCCAGGAACTATGACTACGAACCCCCTGCTTTCAGAAACCCTCCTCAACAGCTCTTCAACATCTTTACGAGTCTCATCAAAACTACTAACCATCTCGTCTACAACAACAAGCTTCTCAATTGCCCCCATATCAGCTGCTAGCTTAACGCTCTTGAGTCCATATGCAACCCTGTTGATGTCCTTAACGAGGAGCCTCTCAAACTCTTCAAGAATCCTCGAAGCTTTCTCAACAGCAGAGTCTCTAATGAGGTTCCTCACAGCATCCCTGTTCAACAGCTCCTGAATCCCTGCATAACCACCATTAGACACAGTATCTATGTAAACCTTGATGCTGCTATCGAGAGCCTTGACAGCGTCCCTGACCCTGTTCTTGATATCACCTGGAGAGCCTATGATAACCCCATCCACATTGTAGCGATGAGCGATCTCAACAATCTTCTCAGCAAGATCTTTAATGAGTTTCTCCAGAGCCTCCTCAAAGTACTCATCGCTCACAGGTAGCGAGACATTCTCAGAAGCAACAATCTTTACCCCCTGCATTTGAAGCAAAGCAATTGCGTACTCATCAAAGTCCACAGCCACGAGAAGCATATTCATGGGTCTGACAATCTTCATCAAGTCCTCGAGAAGCTTAGGACTCCAAGAAGACTTATACACAGTAATCTCATCACCAACACCAACAGTTAACGTATGGTGAGAACCTAGAACACCAAACCTATCAGGACCCTCAACAACAATGCCATGAATCCTCAGCTTATTCGTGAAAGGCTGAAACTCAAGCTTCTTCACATTAATTGCCAGGATCATTGGAATCCTGCGTTTCTCATCACCAAAACTCACATCCCTGGTCGTACGAGCCTTAACAACATCGCCAGGAGAGATAATTAAGCTAAGAATCCATAGATCATCCTCACTATCAATCCTAACCCTAAGCACACCATGCTTATCATCCAAAACCTCTATCCTCATACTAGAGAAGCCTCCTCCAAAGCGGTGCACGGCCCCCGCTGTGCGGGTATAGGGATCCTGATAAAGCTAGGCACCCCGGTTTAATCCCCCCGTAAACCCGTGAACGCCAGCGTCAGGGGTTAGGCTGCTCCCTTCCGGGCCTGACCATCCCCCTGCAGAGGTGGTAGCCACCTCCCTCCAGAGGTGGCCCCACCACCGCTGGCCCCACGGGGCGGGGTTCACACCGGGGTGCCTAGCTTTATCAGGATCCCTATACCCGCACAGCGGGTTACTGGCCCCCGCGTTACGCCCATTTCGGCGAGGGGGGAGGGCGAGCCCCCCAGGCCCTACCCGTGCACCGCAAGAAAACATTATATTAGCTAAGCAAAATATAAGTGTTATCTCTAAGCCTCTCAACACTATGAAAATCGTGTTTTAAGGTATCGCATAACCATTTCATGGTTACGTTAAAAACAAGCAAAAGATCAGCCAGATAGTGTACAGAGTAATAAGGTTAGCATACTCTAGAATCTGTTTCGCTACCTAGGTTTCAGATCTTCATAGATATTTACCGGTAACCACCATATCTTAACGCATTATCTCTAGCATAAACCTATTAAGAATTGTGGCTAATGAGTTCTAACAATATCAAACGTCATGTATATAAGCCTTGGTGTCACTATTGTTTAGATGGTGAGATCGGTATGGCATGTACAAAGCCTGTGAAGGTTAAGACTCCTGAGGGTGTTGAGAAGGAGCTGGTGCCTAAGAAGGTTTGGATGCTAGCTCCTAAGGGTAGGAAAGGAGTAAAGATCGGTCTATTCCAGGACCC
>JAPWUB010000034.1 GCA_028275745.1 Desulfurococcales archaeon
CTATTGCGTAGCTTTGGAGTGTGCCATGGAGAATGCTATGCGCTGCCTCATGGTGTAGCAATGCCTTGAGAAACCTCTCCTCAATATCTTTGCAAGCACTATAATCTATGTGAATTCTTGGCCACCCCCTCCAAGCGTCGTGAGAAACAATGAGGTAACTGATAACCCCCCAACACCGAGCTCCAGCACCTTTAAAAGTATATAGCCATGCACGGCTTCTAAAGATTCATGCACATATACCTCTACAAGTTCAGATCTTTCACCAAATAATTAGTGAGCCTTTACAAGCTTTCCAAGAGCCCACAACACAAAGTCTTGAGAAACGATGCCAAGTATTGCGAGATGTGAAGAGCTGCGGTGCCCAGCCTTTATGAGCTGAGGCATGGGGAAATCTCCATGCCTCAGCTTTGCACTTTACTTTAAAACATGGTTGTGCCTTAAAGATATGAGGTCTTAGAGAATTAAAGCAAGGTCATTAAACACTGTTTTATGTTATGTTTTAATAGCTGTGTCTAAATTTCTTATTCATGGGTTCCCCTGTGCCACGCAGACCTAAACACAATCTTCCTAAGGGTATTTTAACAGCATTAGTTACGCCTAGCCATCAACGAGAAGATACACTTCGAGAATCCTTATCTAAGCTTATAGAATTTCAGTTGAGGAGTGGTATAAGGGGTTTCTATGTATTTGGCACCTATGGAGAGGGCTTACTGTTTCCAGTTGCTTTAAGGAAGAGGACCCTTTCTATGATTGTAGATCTCGTTCCAAGCAATTTCTTAATAATAAACAACGTTTCTGCAGCTAGCTTACAAGATAGTCTAGAGTTAGCAAAACACTCTATAGACCTCGGAGTAAAGAACATAGCATCTCTCCCTCCGCTATACTATAAAGCTGGAATTAGAGAGTTGAAAGAATTTTACGATAGACTTGGCAAAATAGACTGTAACCTTTTTATTTATAACAACCCTTCAAAAACAGGTGTTGATGTAACTCCAGATATCGTTAAGCAACTCAAGATTCAAATACCAAACCTTGTAGGTGTAAAAGACTCAACAGGTTCTGTTGAAAGGGTAATTGATATGATACTGAGCTTAGCAGATGATTTCTACATAGCAGTAGCTAATGATGCGCTGATACTAGATGCGCTAATATATGAAGCAGATGCTCATATATGTGGAGCTTGCAATGCCGTGCCAGAACTTGCAGTAGAACTGATGAATAGTTTTGAAAGAGGTGATTTGAAAAGAGCTTCTTACTTGCAAACCTTAATAGCTAGGTTCCGTAAGCTTTCAAAAGAATTCCAAGTAGAGGGACCGGTTTTAGTAAAGATGGCTTTGAGGATAAGGGGAATTGACGTAGGTCTTCCAGCAGTACCTCTGAGAGCTCTTACCGATAGCGAAATTGAGAGATTAAGGAATGTGCTGGAGATGATTTACACAGAAGCTGGTATAAAGTGCAACCTATACATATAGCTTTAGAGATGAGTTTAGATATGGAAGTCTTGGACTTTATATCTATTGGAGAGATCCTGATTCAGCTCAACAGCTTAACCCCAGGTCCTTTAAGGTATGCACGATACTTTGAAGTTCATGTGGCGGGATCAGAGTTTAATGTGCTTGTCGCTTTATCTAAGCTGGGCTTTCGAACAGGTTTAATTACTCGCATAGGTAATGATGAATTTGGAGAGATGATTCTAAGAGCATTAAGAGCAGAGAACATAGATGTTAGTTGTGTGAAGGTTATGGATAATGCTCCGACAGGTGTATACTTTATTCAAAGGCATTACCCTATCCCTGGAAAGTCTACGACCTTCTACTACAGACACGGCTCTGCAGCTTCCCATATGAGTGAAGAGGATATACAGGAAGACTATATTAAGAATGCTAAGAGAGTCTTCTTAACAGGGATAACACCTGCTCTTAGCGAAAGCTGCTACAGTGCGGTTAAGAAGTTACGTGATCTCGCTCAGAACCTTGGGAAAGAAGTCATATTTGATACTAATATAAGGCTCAAACTCTGGAAAAAACCTGAAAATGCGAGGACAAAGCTTCTTCCGCTTTTACAAGGCTCAAAGATTGTGTTTACAAATAAAGAGGATCTAAGCATACTTTTTCCTCAAAGCGCATTAGAAGATGTTGTCTCTAAACTATTTCAGCTAGGTGTTGACATAGTTGTTGTAAAGCTTGGTGAAGAAGGTGCTTGCGTCTATACGAGAAATGGTGAGGCTTATTGTGAAAAAGCTTATCGTGCACCAGTAATAGAAGATGTAATTGGAGCAGGAGACGCTTTTGATGCTGTTTTCATAACTAGCCTCCTCAAAGGCTTTTCACTAAGAGAAGCACTAAAGCTAGCGAACATTGCAGGCATGATGGTAGTCACGGTTAGGGGTGATATAGAGGCACAGCCTGATTGGAAAGCCATAGAGGTTTTGAAGAAATATTATGAAGAAAAAATGGATATGTTGAGATAGGCTAGTCCATTACTATTACAGGCCTTCCTAAGACCTTACCCTTTCGTAGATCATCTAACGCCTGGTGGATGTTCTCAAGTCCTTTATATACTGTTATCACAGGCTTTACCTTACCTTGTGCAAGTAGCCTAAGGCTTTCTGCAATATCATACCTGGTGAAGGCTAGGGAAGCTATTATCCACTTTTCTGTAAGACCCCATTCTATAACTGGTAAACATAGTTTACCTGGCGGATACCCTAAGAGCACAAGCTTTCCTCCCTTTCTAAGCGAGTAGAATGCCTGTTCATAAGTAACTATGTCTGTTGGTACAAGCTGAAGAGCTATGTCTGCTCCTCCGCCTGAAAGTTCTATAACTCTCTTGACAGGATCCTCCTTAACAGTGTTAACAACATAGTCCGCTCCCACCTCTAGTGCCTTCTTAAGCTTAATCTCGCTTCTTCCAAGTGCTATAACTGTGCATCCCTTGGCCTTAGCGATCTGAATGGCATTGAATCCTAATGCCCCTACCCCCCATACTGCTACAACATCTCCTTCCTTAGTCCCAACTACCCTCAGCCCCTTGAATGGTGTTGCAATAGCATCTGTAGCAGCTGGTGCGTATTCCCATGGAACATTGTCGGGTATGGACAAGACATGAGAAGCCTTAGCAATGACGTACTCAGCATAGCCTCCTAATACATGTCTACCTGTCTCAATGAGGTTATCACACAATTGCTCATCTCCACGCCTGCAGTAGCGACACTTTCCACAGGTGTACCAAAGCCATGAGAGAACAACTCTATCCCCTGGCTTTACATTCTTCACTCCTGCTCCAACCTTTACAACCTCGCCAGCGATTTCGTGCCCAAGAACTGTAGGCATGAGTGGTGGTGGCGGGAATTCGCCATCTATTGTTGCCAAATCAGTGTGACACACTCCTACAGCTTTTATCTTAATCAGCACCTCATCGTATGAAGGGTCAGGGAACTCGGTCTCCCTAATTTCAAGTGGCTTCTTTGATGCAGTAAAGAATGCGGCTTTGCCTTTCACCATCGAGTACACCGGTCACAGCTCTCCCAAGTGGTTATATAAAGGAATTATAGAACTTGTTATATCAACTATATTTTAAGCGCCTTTGCCCTCTATAAAAGAGGTGTTAATGTGAGAGTCCTTGATACTCACATGCATTTAGGAGAATGCCTTGTTTTTGGGCTAAATATTAGAGAGGAAGAGCTAGTAGATTACTTAAATAAGTACGATGTTGTAGTAATTATACAGCCGTTTCCAGGTGCTCCAGACCCTGTAAAGGTACATGATAAGATCTACGAGCTGAGTATTAGGTATAGGGGGAGAGTATTTGGGCTTGCTAGTATCAACCCCTTCTTCAGCCAAGAACTGATTACTAAGGAACTGGATAGAGTCTTGAACCAGTTAGGATTTGTAGGTATTAAGCTCCATACTGCAGGCCACTCCATATCACCTCTGAATCCCAGAGCCCTGCCATTGTTTGAAACAGCTAAAAAACACAGGGTCCCCTTAATGATACACACAGGCCCTGGCTCCTTTTCAGACCCTGCTCTCGTAGCTTCTCGAGCCGAAGAATACCCTGATGTAAAGATAGTACTTGCTCACGCGGGCTTTGGCATATATGCAAATACAGCTCTCTGGCTTGCGAAGAAATATGACAACATATATTTAGAGACTTCCTGGAGCTACATTTACGACTTACAAGCATTTCTAAATGCTGTACCTGACAAAGTTGTTTTCGGAACAGACCTCATAGAGAACATTCCTGTTGAGTATGCAAAACTCAATGCATTAAAGGTTTCCGAAGACATAAAAGAGAAGTTCCTATATCTCAATGCTAAGAAGATTTTCAAACTGTCAATATAATATATAAAGCATATAAGGTAAATTAGGCAACAATATGATTAGGGGTTAACGTAATGATTACAGGTACCGAATGGATTATCATAATAATACTCATCTTAGGCCTCTTAATATTTGGCCCTAGTAAAATACCTGAGCTAGCAAGAGCTCTTGGTAGGGCTAGGCGAGAATATGAGAAAGCTTCACGAGGAGAAGATGAGCGTGAGGAGGAGAAAATACGGGCTTTAGCAAGAGAGCTAGGCATACCTACTGAAGGAAAAACAACAGAAGAGCTTTTGAATGAAATTAAGAAAAGAGCTAAGTCTGTAAGTTAACCAATAATTGAATTTAATAATTGAATTTTTAGACAAGGTTCTGGAGTTGTCATTTTCAGACTTTATAAAAGGTTATGAAAAGCATTTCAAGGAGCTTGCATCTAGGTTAAGAAGAGTTGCTATTATATGGTTCATCTCTTTACTTCTTATGCTCTCTCTACCAGCATCAGCTCTTAACCCTGAGTCCTTCGTAGAAGGTATATATATTCCTTTGTCGGTATATCTCCTAAATATGATGATCTCCAACATAATGTCATCACCCTTTATGAAGGGGTGTAACATTACCTTCATAGCAGGGCACCTTAGCATGGGGTTTGAGGTATGGTTTTCATCTTCGCTATTCTTCTCTTTGCTAATCACAATCCCTGCTCTCATATACGAGTTGTGGAAGTTTATAGAGCCGGGCTTGTATGAACATGAGAAGAAGATGTTAAAGAAACTATTCCTTCCTATAGTAGGGTGCTTTATATTTGGATGTCTTTTTGCATTCTTTATCCTAGTGCCAGTTATTTTAAAAGCCTTTATATTAATCAATCTATGGTTTAACGTGCAATCGATGATAACATATGCTGATCTCATAAACTTCATAGTATCTACAATTATATTCTCTGGCGCCTTCATGACTACCCCCATCATAATGTATGGACTAATTTTGGTAGGCATATTGCCTATTGAACCAGTACTAAAGTATAGAATTCCACTATACATAGTGGTATACATTATTGCAGCAATAATTACACCTGATGGAGGACCTGTTGCTGATATTATCTTAGCTGCCCCTGTGCTATGTCTATTTGAATTAGCTTTGCAGTTAGCAAAAGCAAAGAGAAAGAAAAGCAAGTAATTATGACATTAATAAAGATCTATACAAATCATAAAACTTGTTATAACACGCCTTTATAAAGCATATTGCATAGTTTGAATTAAATATGGGTGTCTTGTGTTGAGTGAAGAGAAAGTAAGTAGTGAAAAATCTAAGAAATTTGATCCTGCTAGAAGGCAAGTCATAATAGCGTTAGGTTCTGCAATAGTTGCGCTTGGTGTTGGTTATGCTATTGGCTACCTAACTAAACCCGTAGAGAAAGTGACAACAACAATAACAAAGACTATTACCCAAACCGTAACCCAAACTGTAACCGCAGCTCCACCGTCACTTACCACAACACCAGCTCCTACTCTAGAATATCCAGAGCTAAGTGATGTCGCTCGCAGAGCTGTTCTAGGGGTTAAGAAACTCATAGCTAGCGGTGTTGTTCCAAAGGGTGCGACACTCAGGATTCTTCACGTAGCTGGCTCTAAGGATCAGCTTGAAAAAGCAATAGAGTTGTGGAGCAAATATGTTCCAGAGATTAATGTAGAGCTTGTCACAATGGGTACAGAGCCTGATGTCTACACCAAGGCTATGAGCGAAGCTGTTACCAAGACAGGTGCATATGATATCATAACGATCTTTAGTACCTGGCTAGGAGACATGGTTGAGGCTGGGTTAGCAAAAGATCTAACGGAGTACTTCAACAAGTATGACCCTGGATACACTGGGCCTTGCGCCCCAATAGAGCCTTTAGGCTCATACGTTACACTTTACAAGGGCAGGAGATATGCTTTAGACATAGATTCTGATGTCTTCACCTTGACATATAGAAAAGACCTCCTAAATGACCCAAAATACAAGGAAGAGTTTAAGGCTATGTACGGCTACGACCTGAAGGTTCCTGATACATGGGAGGAGGTCATAAATATTGCCGAGTTCTTCACAAACCTGAAGCTGACGTCTCCAAGAGGTGGAAAAGTCTGGGGTGCATACTTCTATGTTGAGCCAGCTTTTGCTGCCTACATAACCTGGACCAACATATTCCTTGAAGCTGGAGGTATACCCTTTGACTTAGAGACCATGGATCCAAAGATTGACTCTCCTGAAGGGCGCTACGCATTTAATATTCTACTAAAGCTCAAGCCCTACATGCCGCCTGAAGCCATTTCTGCCGCATGGGCGGATCTCTATGATAAGTATATCCATGGAGAGAGTGTGCTCACCGCTGCGTGGCCCTCTCTAACCAAGATGGCGATATCATCACCAGACTCTGTAGTGAAAGAGGTTACTGGAACTGCTCTAATGCCTGGCGTTAAGCTTGAGATTGGTGGAAATCCGACAATAATAAGGGCCTCTCCTAACCCAGTTAATTGGGTCGGAATAGTAAGCAACTATAGTAAGTACCCGGAAGTTGGATACCTCTTCCTGCAGTTCATGTCGGCTCCTGACATCGGCCTTGAAGTTGTACTATCTGGTGTTATCCTTGACCTATTTAGAATGTGCTGGTTTACAGATCCCAAGTATAAGGCTAAGGCAGTTACAGGCTATGGAGAGGACTTCGTAGATCATTATCTAGACGCTATAAAGATCTCGTACCCTGACTTCATCATAAGGGGAGGACCCGAATACGCATCAAAACTAACTACAGCAGTAAATGCCGTGGTAGCTGGCACAATGGATCCAGAGACAGCGCTAAGTACTGTAGCAGCTGACTGGGACTCAATAACTAAA
Source organism: Desulfurococcales archaeon (assembly GCA_028275745.1). Lineage (GTDB taxonomy): Archaea > Thermoproteota > Thermoprotei_A > Sulfolobales > Ignisphaeraceae > Ignisphaera. The sequence continues at coordinate 7,197 of JAPWUB010000034.1, forward strand.
AGGTATGGTCGTGACTCACAGCTCGAGGCTTGGAAAGCACTTGCACAGCTGTTCCCAGAGCCCATAAAGTCGGCATGGAAAGCTAAGGGATACGTGAAGTAATTACATATAACCTGTTTTAACAAACTCTTTTTACCTAAAGCTAAGTTACTAATGATGTCAGTGATGGTTCATGCCTGAAAAGCCTCCAAGATCAATAAAGATTTTATCGTCCTTACCACTTAATCTCTTGCTGAACGGTATTCTCATAGTGCCATTCATAATAATGATCTACCTCGCCTTTCTTAAATGGTCTCCGCTCATGAGCATTAATTGGTGGGAAGCGCCCTTTATTGGTGTTGCAAACTTTCAAAGAGCTCTTTCCGATAGTCGTTTTATTGAAGCTCTTGAGAGAACAGCGCTATTTGTTGTAATAGTTGTTCCACTAGAGCTCTTCTTGGGACTTTTATTAGCATACATAATGCAAAACCCTTTTAGAGGTAAGAGATTCATAATCTCACTACTCATATACCCACTAATGCTTCCACCAGTAGTAGTAGCGACAGTATTCTACCTATTCTTCCAACCCTATGGACCTGTAAACAATATCTTTCTCCAGTACATCATAGGCCCTAGAGCGCTAGACATACACTGGTTCTTAAACCCCAACCTTGCCTTTACAACAATAGTGATCGCTGACGTGTGGCAGTGGACCCCCTTCATGTTTCTCATTATGTACTCTGGCTTATCAGCTGTGCCCAAAAGATTAGTTGAAGCTGCAGAGGTTCTTGGAGCTAGTGAATGGACTATATTTTGGAGAATAAGGTTGCCTCTGATCAGACCACTGATCTCAATAGCTGTGATACTAAGATCTCTTGAGGCATTCAAGGTATTTGACTATGTATATGTGATGACAGGAGGAGGTCCTGGAACAAGCACTGAGTCCATATCGCTCTACATATATAGGCTAGCAATTCTCTACTCAGATATATCGTACGCAGCCGCTGTTTCCCTAATAGTGCTAGCTATAATAATAGTTGCATCTTATTTCGCTATAAAGATCCTGGTGGGAAGGAGGTGAGTTATATGATTAGAAAGATCCTGGCTAAAGTAGTGATATGTATAGTCTTAGCAGTTGCTGTAGTGTGGACTATAACACCTGTTATGTGGATGATATCACTATCATTCAAAACTTATGGTGAGTGGAGAACCCCATCACTAATCCCCCATAATCCAACACTAGACAACTACATTATGTTATTTTCGCCGCAGTCCATCACCACTATATTCATTGCATATACAGCTGTGCTAGAGCCAATTACGAGACCTCTGATCAGGTCTCTAATTATATCAGCTACGGCTACAGTAATCGCTATAATTATAGGCTTCTTCACAGCCTATGGAGCAAGTCGCTACAACTCTCCGGGATCCTTTACACTATTCTTTACCTTGCTAACGAGAATGCTCCCACCAGCAGTATTTGTAACACCGATAGTAATTTACTTTACAACACTAGCTCTAATTGATAACATTATTGGGCTTGCACTCTTGTACGCAGCTACAACATTAACGTACGCCGTATGGATACTGAAGGGATTCATAGATGCCATACCTATTGAGTGGGAGGAAGCAGCACTACTTGAAGGAGCGTCGCCACTTCAAGCAATCTTCAAAGTAGTTATTCCTATAGTAAGACCTGGTATGGTTGTTGCAGGGCTCTTCATTTTCCTGATGTCATGGACAGAGCTACTATTTGCTCTAGTACTCACAAATCTAAATGTGCCTCTCTCTGTTCAAGTGAGCAAGTATGTCACTGCTGTAGGTGCGTTGTGGGGTGTTCAAGCTGCAGCTGCCTTGGTTAGCTCTATAATTCCGCTAGTAATAGGGTACCTTATTCAGAGACACCTAATTACAGGGTTCACCTTTGGGCTGGTGAGAGGATGAATAGGCAAGAAGCAGTTAAGCTAGAGAATGTTACAAAGAGATTTGGAAATGTGGTAGCAGTAAACAATGTATCGTTTGAAGTCTATAAGGGGGAGCTCTTCTCTCTGTTAGGACCAAGTGGATGTGGTAAAACAACTACACTTAGAATTATATCAGGTTTAGAGCGTCCTGATGAGGGGAGGGTGTATATAGAAGGGACAGATGTAACGGAGCTTCCTGCTAGAGAGCGTAGAGTATGTCTTGTCTTTCAAGAGTATGCAGTATTTCCGCACATGAATGTCTATGAAAATATTGAATTTGGTTTAAAAGTAAAGATGTTGCCAAGAGCCGAGAGGGATAAAAAGGTTAAGGAGGTTGCAGAACTTCTTGAACTAGTAGACTACCTAAACTATAAGGGGGGAAGACTTGGTTTAAGTGATCAACAAAAAGTTGCTATAGCAAGGTGCTTAGTAGTTGAACCAAAGCTACTCTTACTAGATGAGCCTTTGACATTAGTAGATGCTAGGGTTAGGGAGAGGATGAGAAGAGAGTTGAAGAGAATACAGAGAGAACTTGGAACTACAATGATATATGTTACACATGATCAGCTAGAAGCATTGATGCTATCCGATAGAATGGCTGTAATGAGGAATGGTAAAATAATTCAGATAGGAACTCCAGAGGAAATATATGATAACCCTGCAGACATGTTTATTGCTACATTCGTAGGTAGTCCTGCGATGAATTTTCTTGAGGGGGTGCTAGAGGTAGAAGAAGGAATGCTCATATTGAAAACCTCTTCCTATAAATATGTTCTAAGCAAAAGCATTGAGAGTAGCGCAGTTCAAAACCTGATTGGTACAGAGGTTGTGATAGGGTTTAGACCAGAGGATGCTGAAGTAAGGCACAGTGGTGAGGTAGAGGGGGTAATAAAACTTGTAGAAATTGTAGAGGATAGAAAGATTTTGCACATCAAAATTAATGAAGATGAGGTGAAGGTGCTTGCTGATATATTTACCTCCTTCACTGAGGGTCAGAAAGTGAAAGTATGGATAAATCCATTAAGGTTGCACATTTTTGAGAAAAAGAATGGTAAAAAGCTTCTTAAGGGGGTGGTTTCTAGATGATATTCCTAGAACTTCGTGAGATCAGCAAGGTTATTGGTGATAAGGTAATCTTACATAAAATAAACCTCGAGGTTGGAGAGGGAGAGATAATATCTATAGTAGGGCCTCCTGGCTCTGGCAAGACAACACTACTAAAAATTATCTGCGGTCTTGTAGCGCCAACTAGTGGCAAAGTTTACTTAGAGGGAGAGGATATAACTAACTTGCCTCCGCATGAAAGAGGGTTTTCAATGGTCTTTGAAGTACCTCCTGTATATCCTGATAGAACTGGGTATGACAACATAGCCTTTCCATTAAGGCTCAAGAAGCTTGGTGAAGATGAAATTAGGAAAAGGGTCTTGGCCGTAGCTGAACTGCTTGGAATAAGGCATGTCTTGCACAGAAAGCCAAGTACATATAGTGGAGGAGAGTACCAAAGAGTTGCAATTGCAAGAGCTCTCGTCACCCAACCAAGGCTTCTCTTACTTGATGAACCTTTCAAAAACCTTGACGCTAAAATTAGAGAAGCCATGGTTTCGTGGCTTAAGGAGCTTCACAAGAAAATAGGGGTTACTATAATTTATGCAACACACGACCCGCTTGAAGGCATGTCACTAGGAAACAAGGTCATGGTCTTGTTGAATGGTGTGCAAAAGCAGCTTGGATCACCGCTTGAAATACTTATGAAACCTGCTGATCTAGATGTTGATGACTTTATATCAATACCAGCTTTAAATGTTGTGAAAGGGCGCATTGAAGAGTGCAGTGAAAATGGTATTGGAGTAACCTTTAGCAACTTAAAGCTGAGAATACCTAAAAAGATATCAAAATGCGAACTTGGACAAGAATTGTTTATAGCGTTTCGACCACATGATTTAATTATTAATGCTAAAGAAGGTGTTAGCGTGCTCAGAGGACGTGTCATCAATATAAACTATGCAGGACGAAACCAACTAGTATCTCTAGAAATGAATGGCTTAGTAGTAAGAGCCGTAGTTAGCAAGGATTTGAAGATAGGAATTGGAGATGCTATCTCCTTTACATTAAACCCTGAAAGGGTAAGGCTATATGATGCTAATTCTAAGAAGCTCTTAGAATGAGGGTGTTGAGATGCGCATAATTACTTACTGGTACGAGGAGCGATATCATCCCCGTTATGGCATTTTAATTTCAAGTAATGAAATAGTTGACCTTCAAGGCCTTCTACAGGCATTCTTTGTTGAAGTGCATGACATGACATTGGAAAATGCTTACGCACTAGCATCATCAATATTTTCAACTGGAAGCCGTAATGTCATACAGAGAATTATGACATTCAAAGATGTCATAGTGAAAGCCCTTTCTAAACTGTGTCCTGGAGGTAAGTGTCTTGACACAAAAATTGTTAGGAATATTAATGAACTGAACTTCCTTCCACCGATCTATGACCCTCAAAAGATAATAGGAATAGGCTTAAATTTTGAAGAGTATCGCCTAATGCTGAAATACTCCAAGCCAGAGGTTCCACTATTCTTTTTTAAACCTATCAGCACATTGATAGGTCATAGAGAAAAAGTTGTGATACCTAGGGGTGGTAAGTGGCCTGGCACCTCCTCCAAAATAGTTTTCCATGAGTATGAATTAGCTGTAATAATTGGTAAAAGGGCAAGATTTGTGGATAAGAGTAGAGCTTTTGACTACATCTATGGATTTACGATATTTAGCGATATAACGGCTCACGATATAGAGATGATACAACCAGGGCATGTTCTGTATCAGCAACGAGCAAAAGCTTTCGATACTTTCTCACCTATGGGTCCCTGGATAGTGACTAAGGATGAGCTTGTAGATAGGGGCATAGACATCTATAACCTTAGGATGGTGAGAAGAAGAAATAATATTGTTGAAGGCGAGTCAAATACTAAAAACCTTGTCTTCAAGATTGAAGAAATAATAGAGTTCTTGAGTGAGATAATGTCTTTGGAGCCCGGAGATGTTATATCTCTAGGAAGCCCCCCAGCTGGGCCGTCAGAAGGATTGCAGCCAGGGGATGTAATAGAAGTTGAGATTGAGAATATAGGAACTCTGACTAATTACGTTGCATAAGTATTCTTATGTAAAGAACTCAATACTTGATAATGTTTAGTCATATAACTAAGAATGGTGAAGTTGCAATAGCTAGTGTAAAGGATATAAATAATTTTATACATATTAACAGTTGTGGTAATCATGCTTTCAACAATGTTTCTTAATCAAGACATGACCTTTTACAACATTAGGATTAAGAATTTGAGAAACAGCTTTTTGGGAAAGCTAAGTGAATTAAGTTCTTCAAGAATATTAGTCAATGTCTGTAAGGTACCGGGTCATGATTACTATTTCATAGCAGCTCTAACCTACGGAAAGAATGTTGATAAATACATTAAGCAACTAATGGCTAACGATTACTACTTGAGGAAGAGTAAAATTGCTAAGATTTATGTTCAAAAGATGGACGAGCTTTACATAGTATATGGATTGAAAAGAACCTGCGAATTTTATAAACTGGCTCAAGACAGCAACATTTACATACTTTTACCATACATTTTTGATAGGGGGAATAGGGATTATATTATTCTTGGAAGTAGAGAAAATGTGAAAAACCATGTTGAACAGGTAAGAAAGTATTATGGCAGTAGCAATGTTGAGTTTTACCCTATCGATACGATAGAAAAGTTTTCACTAGCACTCTTGAAAGAGTCATTGTTAAGCATTATCTTAGATAAGCTTACCTCTGCAGAGCAGAAGGTCTTGAAAGAGGCTTTTAGAGCTGGCTACTTTGACTATCCAAAGAGTGCTGGGCAATTTGATATAGGCTCTAGCCTAGGGCTCTCTAAAGTTACAATCAGCATACATTTAAGAAAGGCTTTTAAAAAGATTATAAAGGATTTAGCTCAGCTTATTGAAGAACCTTAACAAAAGCTGTGAAGATGTGAGTGGGTATAGTTCATGAGTAATGATATCCCAACCTCATTGCTGATTCTTATACCAGCTACTACCACAGGTTAAGTATCTTCAGTATCTTCACAACTGTGTTGAAGAGTTTTGAGCTGTAGTCAACTCTTATATCAACTACTCTGTCGTAACCTCCATTGTACAGGGTTTTGCCAACCACTAGTATAGCAATGCTTTTGTCGCCTCTTCTAGATCCGCCGAGTCTGTGTCCAATGATGAGGGAGTCGACGAGCGCTTTGACTAGGTGCTTTACGTTGTCGATACTCTGTGAGGTTATATACTTGCACATCTCCTCTGGTATTGAGCTATCCTTAAGTGTGTTGCCTATGCAGATGGCATTGCCATCAACATACTCGCTAGTGAAGGGTGGTGCCCTGCTTCCAGTATAGGTAAATGGATCGCCATTTGCTTTCAACACAGCCACCTGTCTATACTCTCTATACGCATCCCCACTAAGCGCTGTTTTCACAGCTTCTGCAGAGCTCATGCCCATGTCCAGCTTCTCAAGTATTTCAATACCGAGAGAGGGATTTGCATATGCTTGAACAGCAACAGCTCCAACACCAGCTCTAGCCCACAAAACCTTTGCACCAACACCAACACCTCCAGATACACTGGCAACAGCTA
>JAPWUB010000005.1 GCA_028275745.1 Desulfurococcales archaeon
TAGTATGTGAGAGCTCTAAAAGTTGCTTGTATATTGAAGTCTCTGCTAATAGTTGAAACAGCTATTGCTAAGCTTGACATTGTGGTTGTGAGGATAATAGATGTTGCTATAAGTATTGGTGTTTTTTCTATGGTTGGTGGGGATAGTAGGATCATAGCTAAAACTATGAAGGGGGCTTGATAAACGAGTCCCCTAAGCATACCGCTTAAAATCCTGCCGAAGACAAGTGTTGTTCTTTTCATAGGTAGAGCCAGGAGATAGTCAACAAGTTCTCTTCTAACCTCCATACCAACTTCTCTACCTATAGAGAATGCAGCAACAAACGATGCTAAAGCAACTGCTCCAGGCGTCACATACTGTAGGTAATCAGGAACAATATCTCTCCTCATAAATCCTCTAAAAACAAGAGCAAATATGAATATATCGGCGAGATTCATAGCCATTTGAGCAGCTAGCCAATACTTATTGTTTACAAATCTTTCAAGATCTCTAAAAGCTGTAAGCCATAACTTCTTAACTTCGCTCACCTCCAGCCACCACCCTCTATCTTCTTCTCTATTACGTACATAGCTAGAACTGTAAAACCTATGAAGAGCCCAAGTATGTAGCTTGCCATAGCTTCTGGGTTAGCGATAACTATTTCCCTGAATTCTTCGAATGAATAGAAAATACGTAGCAGATCCGCTAAATGAGATAAAGGATTGATTATTGCAGCATAGTAGTAAGGAGCAATATTCTTGAGTATAACAGCTGGGTAGAAAATTGTTGAAAGTCTAACAAGTATAGCATCAAGTACACCCATAATGATATCTGTCGCATCACTAGATTTTATGGAGAGTGTAGTAGTTAATACGAAGCCTGAGATAGCTATAGAGAAGATCAACGCCGATACAATTGAGATAACTATGGCTAAAAGATCGAACTCCTTTGCCAGAATGATAACCGTTAAAAACATTGGTAGAGTAAACAATGTAGAAGCTATGCCACTACCTATAGCTCTACCTAAGGCAAGAATCTTCCTATTCATAGGTAAAGAGAGCTGATACTCAATAATACCTTCTTCAAATTCTTCAGCTATATCATATGCTCTTGAAGCTGTTATAGTGAAGAGTATTGATGTATAGACACCTAAAAGATAGAAACTATAATAAGATGAGACGTCTAATCCTATACCTCTAGCGTTTACCATGTGAGCTATAACAGGTCCGAAGAAAACCACTTGAATCACGAACCATGTAGCCCTCATAGCAACAAATATAACTCTTCTCACAATCTTCATCAAATCCCATTGGACAAGCAGTAGAATATACCTTAAATCTTTAAGAAGAGAGCTCATGCATACCATTAGCTTATCTCCTCTTTAAGTTTTGCACCAGCTATATAGAAGAAGACATCGTCAAGCGAGGGCTCTTTAACCATTATCCTAGCAACTTTTACACCTGATCTTCTTAATACATCAATGATATCAACAGCAACTTCTTCACCTCTGTTAACATATATTATGACCTTGTTCCCCAACCCCTGTACTTTGCCGAAACGACTAAGCATATCTAGAACGTGCTGATCTGCATAAGACGCTAGCTCAAGTTCTATTGTATCACCAAGGGGTACAAGATCTTTAAGCTCTTTGATAGTGCCTACAGCTTTCACCTTGCCTTTATACATAATGGCTATTCTTTCACACATTCTTTCAGCTTCAAACATGTCATTTGTAGCAATTATGATTGTAGATCCTTCTTCTTTCAGCTCCCTAATTTTATCCCATAGATAATGCTTAGAAACAACATCTACCTGAGCTGTTGGTTCATCAAATATAGCTACCTTAGGCTTCTGTATCAATACCTTGGCTATCTCAACCTTCTTCCTAGTACCACCACTAAGCTGATAGAAGTACTTATTCCTATGCTCCCATAGACCTAGATCCTCCATAACATCTTTAACAACTTTCCTAGCTTCTTCCCCCGAATAACCAACAACCTTTGCATGCCATAGAAGAAGATCGTAAGGCTTATCTATACCCAGCGCCTTCGACTCTTGAAAAGCTATTCCAACCATCTTCCTAACTTTATCCCCATCACTAACAACGCTATAGCCATAAACACGTACATCACCTGAAGTAGGTTTATACACCGTAGCTATTGTCAACAACGTTGTTGTTTTCCCACTTCCATTAGGACCTAGAAGACCAAATATCTCTCCACCGTAAATTGTTAACGATATGTCATCAACAGCTACAAAGTTTCCAAACCTCTTAACCAAATTGATTATCTCAACAGCTTTCTCACTCATTGGCACCATTACCTTACCCAATACTCAATACCATACATACACTGTGTTAAACACATTAAGTAGAAGTAGCAAATATAGCTTGCTCAATATCGACCTATAGATCTAGATTCAGTCTAGCAGGAATCCCTACATTGCATTAAATGAAAAATATTCTGAGCTAAACTCTGATACAGATGAAACCTTAACATCTGTTTTAATGCCTGTTAGAAGTAGTTGACGATATGCATGTAAGAGATTTAGTCTTTCATTTGAAGAAAAAGAGAAGATTATTAATGAATTCAAAGCGAGGGGCTAAGCCCTATTTCCAGCTTTGTACCAGTAATGCCGCGAAGCATCAAACTGTTTTCATTACCTCTTCTTCCATTTAAACAAAACATTTATATGTATGAAACCGCTTATATCTATTGAGCTTCCCTATTCGGGTGTTACAACATGGCTTTCAACTATGTTGGTAAAAAGGTTCGACTTTCAAGAATACTGAAAGATGGGAAAGCAGTTGTTTTCGCATTTGATCATGGTGTTGAGCATGGACCTGCAGACTTTCCTCTAGAACACATTAATCCTAGGGTTATACTGAGTAAGGTTGTTGAAGCTGGTGTTGATGCTGTGATGCTCTTACCTGGTATGGCTCAGCTAACCTATGATGTGTGGGGTAATAAGACAGCCCTAATAGTTAAGGTTACTAGCAAGACCAACCTTAGACCTGAGAATGAAAGACTTTTGCAGAGCGTCTTTGGCTATGTTGAAGATGCTGTTGCGTTGGGTGCTGATGCTGTTGCAGCAACTGTTTACTGGGGTAGTCCGTACGAGGATCAGATGCTTCAGCAGTGGTTTGCTGTGAGAGAGGCTGCTGAAAGGTATGGACTTCCATGCCTTCAGCTCGCCTATCCCAGGGGGCCCGCAATAAAGAATATGTATGATGTTGAGGTTGTTAAGTACGGTGTTAGAGCCGCAATTGAAAGTGGGGCTGACCTGATAAAGACTTACTATACTGGTTCTAGAGAGACGTTTGCAGAGGTTGTGAGGGTTGCTGCAGGTGTGCCGGTACTAATGAGTGGTGGGCCTCAGAGGGAGAAACCAATTGATTTCTTGAGAGACGTTAAGAATGTTATGGATGCAGGTGCACAGGGAGTAGTTGTTGGAAGGAATGTGTTTAGGCATAGGAACCCTGGAGGAATGATAAAGGCTATAATGGCAATAGTTCACGAGGGTAAGGACCCCGAAGAAGTAATTAAGTATGTTGAGTAGGGACAAAAATGGAGAAGAAGTATGATCTAGTAACAGTAGGACATGCACTTGTAGATATCAGGATTATTGTTGATAAGTTTCCAGGACCAGATGAAGAAGCTGTTGTACTTAACCAGACATGGGGTGCTGGTGGTTCTGCAGTTAATGTAGCTATTGATGCTAGTAGGCTTGGGCTTAGAACAGCTGTCATAGCCAAGATAGGTTTCGATAACTTTGGAAGGATTATAGTTGACGAGCTTCTAAAGGAAGGTGTAGACGTAAGCGGTCTACGAATCTCATCAAGAGGTGGGACAGGGTTTACAATTGTCGCTATAGATAGGAACGGAGATATAACGATGTATGGGTTTAAAGGTGCTGCAGAAGAACTTGAGCCTAGCGAGGTTGATGCAGAGGTAATAATGAATAGTAGATATGTTCATATTGCTAGCCTAAGAATAGATACAACTATCAAAGCAATAGAGATCGCAAAAAACGCTGGTGCAAAGATTTCCTGGGATCCTGGCAGAGTCCTAGCCAAAAAAGGTCTTAAAGAACTTGAGAAAATAATCAAATCCGTTGATATTGTCCTCGCCAACAAGTATGAAGTAGCAGCTATTACAGGTCTAGATGTGGAGAAGTATAGGGAGTCAGCCAAGATACTAAAGGATCTGGGCCCAGAGCTCATTATTGTAAAGCTCGGTCCTAAAGGTGTTTACGCTCTTGGAAAAGACATTGATGAAGAGGTGCCAGCATTAAAAGTAGATAGAGTTGTCGATACAACAGGTGCTGGCGACGCATTTGCAGCGGGGCTCATTGCCGGAATAGTAAAGGGGTATTCAATCAAAAAAGCCATTATTTATGCTAATGCTGTTGCAGCATTGAAGATATCTAGACTGGGCTCTCACGAAGTTCCAACGCATAAAGAAGTTGTTGAGTACATTTGGAAAGCGCTATGATATTAGAGCTAAAAGGCTTTAATCACATGTATTAGCGTAGAACATTGCTTATCCTTATAATGTTTAACGCCTCAGCTATTTCAAGGACCCAACCAGCTAACTCTCTTGCAATGAGATAAGTGGCTGTATCCTCATCTAGTTCTTGGCCTAGAACCTCCTTAACAACTTCTCTAGCAATCTCTCCGATTATCCTACTCTTAAATATATTCACAAGTTTCTCTAAAACGTTAAGAAGGCTTTCATCTCTTCTTGCAGCCTCTTCAATAAGCTCTAGCTCTTTACTACTTGGTGTAACAGGTTCTGTATCTATACCTCGCTTCTTTAACTCCTCAACATATCTAAGTATAAGCTGAGGATTCTTAACGAACTTCCCACTACTTAACATCATGTTTATCACTACTCGTACTAGCTCTGCTCTTAGAAGGTTAAAACTTTGTAATGATAAAACATATAGTAATCCAGAATTGGTAAAATGGTGTGGAGGTGTTTAAGCGTTGTACCTAAGGATCCTGGTTAATTTTTGTGGAGTTCCAGAGGCTAGAGGGTACCGAAGCTTTATAGTCAGGTTTGGTGAGGTAGCTATACGGATTAGCTATGCATACATGTCATCGGTTGATGAAGCTTATACTAAGTGTTGGGTCGTTGCGCAGGATTCTCAGCATATTCTTGGCACTATTGGTGTTGGCAAGGTTGTAGCTGTTGGTGTTGGTGTGGACAGTATTAGGGAAGGTGATAGAGTTGCCACAATAACCTTTAGTGGCAGTGCACAAAGCATTACTACTGCAAGCTCTAGTGCTGTACATGTATTTAACTCCTCAAACTATACTGACCTAGACCTAGTTTTTATAGCCTCCTTATCAATTCAGAAACAGCTCCTTGAACTTATTAAGGGGGTGCACGTCCTTATTGTTGGAAAAGATCTTTCAATAATTCCATTTGCATTAACGGCTCAGCAATATGCGGCTAAGCTATACATAATCCCTAAGTATACTTTGTGGCCTGATATTGTCAAGGGTGAGCACGTATCACTTTTTGAAGATAAGCCTATCTCTGACGTTGCTGTGGTAGCAACATATGACCCTGTAGTGGTCTCAGCGATCCCAAGGCTTGTAAAGGAGGATGCCACACTAGTACTGCACCCATTAATTAAGAAGATTTCAACGCTAACAAGTTCTGCACCATCATCATTCAATATAAAAACTATGAGATTTGGTGATCTTGCTGTAGGTGAGGCCATGTATGAGAAGCTTAGAGATGTGATTGTGCCCAGGGTTCCTGTAGTAAAACCAGATGAATTTATTAAGAAGCCTAGATTTCCATCCATAATCTCATTTACTGCTAAGGATATTGAGGAACCTAGCTCTTAACTCTAGGTACCGTATTGGGATGCCCATATCTACGACCCTATGCCATGGAGGTTCAGACCACCCCTTCTTAATGTAATCCACAATATTGCTGTCAGCACTTTGAAGAGCTTTTCTAAAGCCAGATAAGCCTAGTCCATACCTAGCCCATTCAACTACTATTCTAGAAGTTTCTTCAGAGCCCTGTGCAATGACTGCTTGAGCAAACGCCCAATCTGGGTCAAGAACGCTGACCTTTATACCACCTTCTCTAGCAATACCTCTGTATTGATCTAGTGCTTCACTTGCTTTAAGCACGTGTATTGGTGGTAGGAACTGGTAGGGTGTCCATGGTTTGGGGACTAATGGGTTTAACGTTATTTCTACAAATCCTCTCCTAATAGTCTTAATCTTTGATATGAACTCTTTAAAGTGCTTAAGCTCTTCATCGAGGGCTAGATCTGGAAACCCTGTGATAAGATATAGCTTAACATGGTTAAACCCAAGGCGATAAGCCTCATTAATGACTTCAACTAGCTTCTCTTGCGCAAAGCATTTACCTATCCTACACCCATAGCCAGGTACAAGGGTTTCAGGAGCTATTGTAAGTGTTTTCTGCCCTAGTAACCTGATAAGCTCAAGCCTCTTACTGTTCAGATGATCTAACCTAATAGATGGCGCAGAGGCTTCAACGCCTTTTTCAGCGAGCTTCTCAAGAAAGGAATCTATGCCTGGTACCGAAAATAATGAGAGTGAGTAGAGCACTAACCTTGGAATGCCGAGAAACCGTATACCAGCTTCAGCAATTCTCTCAAGTGTATCAACATTTCTGTACCTAAATGGGTACATTATGTGAGCCTCCATACAAAAAGCACAGAGGTGTGGACAACCACGAGAAACCTCAACCCTAAAGCCATAGCCATAAACAGGCTCCTCATCCACTGAATAAACCTGATTGATAGGGTGCTGAACACTGTTCAAATCCTTTACAAAACACCTTCTCTTCACCTCATTGAAAGGTGGTGCTACGACACATGGATGATCTCTGATAAGCTTGAGTGGGTTAGGTTCTGAAGCGCTGTAAACTATGTCTTTTAGAACTTCCTCCGCCTCACCTATAACCACAGCATCTACAATACCACTTAGAGGTAGAGGATTAGCTGTAGGCGCTACACCACCTGCTATTACAACAGGTTTTTGAGCTCCCTTAACACTGCTTAACAGCCCTAACTGCATTAAAATATATGCCGCTGTAACATAGTCTAGCTCAAATGATAGCGAAAGTAGTATGAGGTCAAGTTTCCTCAGATTCAAAGGATCGTCAAGAGCTTCCAAAACCTTCTCCTTAAAATCGAACACATATCTATAGGCTTTTACCCCATCAAGACTGTTGAGGTATGTATAAGCATATTGATAGAATAGAGATGCTGACGCAGCGTTATATGGTATTGGCAACAGTATCCCTACCTTAATATCCGAGGGCTTACCCTTCCTCTCAAATACAACATTCTCTCTTCTACGCCTAAATACAACAAATTCTCGATACATTCATGTGACTACCTCAACATCTAAGGTTTCAAAATCGATGGTGATTACGGTTACATCCTTCTTTGACGCTACAATCACAAGATTATCACTCGCATTATCTATGCATATCTCATCCTTTAGTGAATTGTTGCACACCAATATTACTGTTTTGGAGAAAAGCTGAGAGAAATCAAGCAATGAATGCACACCTACGCTAAGCTCTTTACCGAGAATGCGCACCTTTGAGCAACGCGAACCTTTTGGCGGATAGATCGAGACTATTAATGCGTATCTACACCAATTTGGTGCTGTACTCTTCAGCCTTTCATAGTTCTGAAGAGGATTTTTAGAATCTATGCCTCCAACGCATATCTGCGTTTCAATGGCTTGCCAAGATCCTGATATGTACTTACCTCTCTTTTTCAGAAACCTAATACTATATATGTCGTCTTCAAGCTGCAATAAGCCGTATGTGTTTGGCCATAGGTCAAAGAGGTTTCTATAGCTTGAGACCCCACATACAATTACAACGTTGGGTCTATGCTCCTTCAGAAGCGTTACAATTCTATCAATGTTTATAGAACCTGAAATAGATGTGCTAAGAACTGTGAGAACCCTTAAAAACATTTTATAGCTATGTCCCTCAGCTTCTTTAGACTTGGAAGAATGCCTTGTAGTTATTGCCAACATATTTCTCTATGATTTGCCTCCAGCTGTCGCCAATGGCTAAAAGCGCGTAAAATCCTACTGGCCTGCCCCCAGCTTTCTTTATTAGCTCAAAGACTGCTGCACTTGTTCTTCCACTCCTAACAACATCATCTACAACAAGAACCTTCTCACCATATTCAATGACTCCGCTTGGAAGGTATAACGTGACAACTTCTGGCGGTGAGGATGTGACATAACTTACTTCATAAAACTTTTGGTATCCCACCTCCTTCCTCTTCTTAATAACAACAAGCTTGGAGTTAAGCCTACGAGCAGTAAGCGTTGCAAGCGCTATTCCATCGACCTCCACAGTTGCAACACAGTTGACTCCAAGGTTCTGGCTCCAGATATAGGCATCTATAGAGGCTATATTTAGTAAGTCTATGTTGTAGACAAGCTCATAGGTCTTTGCAAAGCCTTCAACATCAAACTCTACAAACTTCTCTCTAAGCTTCTCTAAAATAGCTCGATCCAAAAGCTTCATTAAAAGAGTCCTTGCCCTCTCAGCAGAGGGTTTTACTTCGCCATGTACATACCTCCATATTGTGGGGGAAGTCAAATCAATAAGCTTCTCAAGCTCCTTAAACTTGAAGAACTTCTTCATACTTGTCAATAGTTCTACAACAAGATCCCTCTCATCAACAGTCATGCACCACACCTATCGCCTCCATAAAGCTCTACAACTGCACAGTCACAAATATTTCTTCACTTAAATAAACTTGACGCTCCATTAAATACGAGACTGTTGCTGTTCAAACATAATTTAAATTAAGTAAATCACTATTTTATATAAATTGTTTGCAGAATGAGTAGTGAAATACCTATAGCCCATTAAAACACATTGCCAGACTCTAATTCAATGCTTTGTAAGAGTGCCTGCCGCAATTACTAAACCTTCAAACGCAGCTTTATTTAATGATTCAGCCAACTTCTCTAATATTATATCAATAGCACTCTCATCTTCGGTGCAAGGAATAATCTCCTCTCCATTAATTGATATCCCAGAAATCTGTGAGAACATAGGCTGTGATACAACTATCTCTATGTTGATATAGCTTCTATTCACAGTCTTTCTTACAGTATTTACTATCCTACCACATCTACGCATACTATCAGTGTTTGATGCTATTACTATTAACTTAACTTTGTTCATGTACACAGCCTCACTCAATTAATTAATCTGTACTAATATTTAAGATGTAAAGCTTCAAGGATTCAACATGTAAAAGCTTATAAGTTTTACTGCAAAAAACATATTTGGTGAGAGAGAACGAAGAGGTGATGTTCATGGCGGGCGCAGAAAAGCTTTATGAAGACACTGATGTAGAAGTGTTTAAGGCTCCCACGGAGGAGGAGCTAGAGCAGTTAATTAAGGATATTGTGAGGAAGACTGGCAGACCATTAACATGGAAAGAGTTGAGAGAACAGTTTGCTGGTATTGCTGGCGAGGATAGGCTGAGAAAGGTATTAGTAAAGCTGATAGAGAGAGATGAGCTTATCGAGTTACCTGATGGAACTATTGGGCTGCCTGGTATGGAGCAGAATTATGTGCCTCGCAGAACTACAAAGAGGGTTAGACCTTTGGTTCCATCAAAGTTTAGAGCTAGGTGGGGCAATCTAGCAGCAAAGCTGAGAAAGACCGGCTTACCTCTCGGTGAGGCTCTGAAGCAGTTAGGTCTTGTGCAGAGCGTTGCTGAAGTTAGGGAGAGTAAGAAGGAGAGTGAGAAAGCAGCTGAAGAAGTTGTTGAGGAAGAGAATAAGGAAGTAGAAGAATTTGATTTTGTGGAGGAGTAGTATCTAGCAATTTTCTCTGCAATTCAGCGTAGAGGTTATATTTACTGTCAATGGTATAGCGTATACTTGGCTATAGATAATGAGTTCCTATCCATGCGAAAAAGCTACTGTTAAAATTGTGGGCAAAATAGCTATTCTGCGAACAGAGCGAGGCTCAAAAGCACTTGTTAGTGTAGAGGCTTTGTGTAATTTAGCGAAAAAACTGAATCTGTGCATAGAGAACTATAATTGCATCTAAAGCCTATACATTTTTAGTAAGTGTCTCATCTTTGCATACTCTCCGTAACTCACATATGTCTTCCTCTTCAGGAACCAATCAACTGTAGGAGCCCTCGGCACAGCTTCCTGAATCTTGTCGGTAACCACAATACTAAAAGCATCGCTCCCTGCACCACTTCCAAATGAAACTGCGAGTATCCTCTGACCTGGTTTTGCTTGTTCAAGAATCCTTGCCAAGCCTATTAGTACTGAACCATTGTATGTATTTCCAATATATGGGGTCACTACACCTGGAAGAACCTTCTCCTTTGGGAATCCAAGCATTGCACCTACTCTTAGTGGGAACTTACCGTTTGGCTGGTGAAATACTGCATAGTCGAAGTCTGATGGTCTTAACCCCAGTTCTTCCATCAAGAGCTTCGCTGCTGAGACTATGTGGTGGAAGTATGCTGGCTCTCCTGTGAAGCCTTCTCCATGCATTGGATAGGGCACTCCATCCCTACGCCAAAAGTCTGGAGTGTCTGTGGTATAAGATGCGTACCCCTCGAAGTATGCTACAGACTCTTCCCTTTTACCTATTATATATGCCGCACCTCCACTACTCGCTGTGAATTCTAGTACATCTCCTGGGCTACTCTGAGAAGTATCAGCACCTATTGCCAAGACGTAGTTTGCTAGCCCGCTCTCAACATGCACAATTCCTAGCCTAACACCTTCTGCACCAGCCCTACAAGCGAATTCGAGATCTGCTAAGGGCTTTGAAGGTTTTATTCCTAGAGCGTCAGCCACTACAGTGGCGCTAGGCTTTACCGCATATGGCTTACTTTCTGTTCCAAAGTACACTGCATCAATCTTTAGTGGATCTATACCTGCTCTCTTAATGGCATAGACAGCAGCCTGATAACCTATTGTAATGGCATCCTCATCTATATTGCCTATGGCTTTCTCCTCAATCCATATACCCTTCGTATTCTCCTCATCAAATCCCCACATAGCCGCTATCTCATCAGCCTTTACCCTGTACTTAGGTATGTAGACACCCCAACCCACAATACCACTTTTGCTACACTTAGGCATAGCGAATCAGCACCTAGGTTAAGGTTGTTGCAGGGGCTATTTAAAGCATCAATACGAAGGAACATCTTTAATTAAGCCAAAGATTTAAATAGATGAGACCACTAGAGAGTATTAAGCAATGTAAAGAGGTATGAAGGTGCCTAAGGAAAAGGAAAAGATTGAGCCGTGCAAGATTGCTGAGGACAAGGTTATCAGAGCTCTTACAGAGTGTCTAGAGAAGAACTGTGAGGAGGTAGCAGTATATGTAGACTACAATGTTGTCAGACACCCGGCATTAACAGCCTATGTAATTCTTGTAAATGTAGATAACAATACTCTAGCAGAGCTAGAGGATCTTCTTGGCTCTACACTCGTTGAGATAACCCTACCCATCGATGCCGTGTCCGAGCCCCAACAAACATTGAGCAATACGCTAGATAGAATATCTGAAGTTAGAGTTAGATGCTTGAATGGATGGATAAGCTATGGGTACACAACAATGTATACCCAGTACAGAGTTCCATATACAGCTAAGTCATGGCTATTTACTCCAGAGAACAGAATTGAAAGTACACCTTTACAGCTTGACGATAGTGAGCAGGCTGCATTAATGAAGCTGTTAGATTTGGTGCTGAAGAAGGTTAGAGAGATTGTCTACACCGAGATACTCTAAGCCTAGGTTTGCCACCTCACCGCTATGAGCTCTAAAAGCAGGTTTTAAACGATGCTAATATAAGCTATATCACGAGGAATATGTTTAGAGCACCAAAAGAAGATGTTAAGCCTCTTCACTTAATAATAGCTGAGGCTGCACTAGAGCTCGTACCAAAAGAGATAGCTAATGAACCTAGCGTTGTTTTAAACGCTAGGAAAAGAGGTAAAAAGCCTCATGAAACCCTTCTAGACATCACACTTCACTATAAAGCTATGAAGAAGCTTGATAAGTGGTTTAAACGAGGAAGGCCTGACATTATCCACGTATCCATGCTTCTCGCATTATCGAGTCTTCTTAATTCATTCAATCTCTTAAGGCTGTACATACACACAATAAATGATGAGGTGATATACGTAGACCCATCAACAAGGATTCCGAGAAACTATAACAGATTTGTTGGATTAATGGAACAGTTACTGCTACTAGGTTCTGTTCCTCCCAAAGCTTCAACCCCCTTAATGTATGTTGAAAAGATGTCACTAAAACAACTCGTGGATAAGATTGGGTGTAGCGTCTCAGTATTAATGCATGAAAAGGGCATGGTTATGAAGCCTCTTGAGCTTGGAGAACACATTGCTGAGAAAATGACTAAAGGAATCGATATTTGTGTTGCTGTTGGAGGTTTTCAGCACGGAGATTTTGAGGAGTCAACACTAAACCTGTTTAAGGAGAAGATATCTCTATATCCTAAGCCACTCGAAACATGGACTGTTATATCGATGATTATCAACGCGGTGGAGAATAGCCCCAGGATTAGTAACATTATATGGGGTGCAGAGGGGAGATAATGAAAAGCTGCATGTCGCTATAGGTACTGAAGATACTTCAACATTTTTATAAGGGTCTGAGGAGGCTTTACTGCTAGCGCTATAGCACCTATGAGTACTACATCGTCACCAAAAGCTGTTGGCTCTATACGTGGTAATTCTGTGACTACCCCTTGAGACCTTTTTACACCCTCCCTTACCCTATCTATTACTAGCTCCTTGTTCTTAAGAGCTACAGAGCCTCCCACAACAATGATTTCAGGATCATAGAGGTTTATTACGTTCTCAAAACCCGCTATGTTATACCTATTCACTTCATCAACAATTCTCAGCGCCAGCCTATCTCCCCGCTTAGCAGCGGAATATATAAGCTCTGAACTTAGATTGCCTTCTCTATAAGCCTTGTAGACCTCTGAATCCTTCTCCTCTTCCGTCAAGCTCCACTCTTCTAGAAGTAGTGATGCGAATCTAGGTATATTTGCGCCACTTGCATATGCTTCCCAATGTCCATAACCTCCACATCCACACCTCATCCTACCACTTACATCAACTACTATATGCCCTATTTCATGGGCGTTACCCATTTTACCTAGAAGTAGATTCCCGTTCACAATCATTCCGCCGCCAATACCGGTACTAATTGTTATGTACACCACATTCTCATAATCTCTTCCAAGGCCAAATATCTTTTCACCCCAAACACCCGCTATGCAATCGTTCGCCATTATGACAGGTTTCTTAAGGGCCTCCTGAATTGGTTGGGCAAGCTCAAAAGTTCTTATTGGAATGTTAGGAGCATTTATTACAACCCCCCTAGATAGGTCCATGGGTCCTGCAGTACCTATGCCAATTGCTTTTATTTTCTCTAGATGCTCCTTGAAGTTGGTTCTAATAGCCTCTACTATGAGGTTGGCTATTGTATACCTATCACCTTCTCTAGGAGTTCTTACAACAATCTTATTCTCTATGCTTCCATTGCTTGTTGTTAAGGCTATTCTAATCCATGTACCCCCTATATCAACACCAACAAAGTGCTCGCCCATAACCATTCCCTTAATACACTCATCAGAACTCTTACCGTACATCATCTAGTCAGTTAGGAGGTGCATACATCATCTACACGGTTTCTTCTTTTAGCAGCGTAAAAACTTTGTTGAGCAGTTGGTATCCGTGCTGAATTAGCCCAAGTGAGCCCTTAGAGCAGCACTCTGCCTCAGTAAACCTTGCTAGTTTATCATATCTTCTAAGCCTTTCGCAGGCAACAATAATTGGAACTGGATCGCTTGTGTGTGCCTTGACCTCTGGTGGTGTTGCATGGTCTGCTGTAACAATAACTGCGACTTCTCTTAGGTTCACTGACTTTAGTAATGGCTGAATGTAATGCTTATCGATGAGCTCTATGGATTTGACCTTCCTCTTCTTATCGCCATCATGACCAGGTTCGTCAGGTCCCTTTAGGTGTACATATACTACATCAACACTCTTTAGCAGTTCTAGTGTTGCTGATAACCTTTCCCTCATATCCTTCTCGACGTCTCCTGTAGGAGGTGAAACCTCTGCTACAACCATATTTAAGAGCCTCCCAATACCTTTTTCTACAGGCATTTCAGCAACAATGCCAAACTTCATTCCATAGAGCTTCTCAATAGGCGTAATATCTGGGTGCCTATCCTCAGCATCTCTAAGCAACAGTGCATTTGCTTTTGGAAGCCCTTTTTCAGCTCTCTTCACATTTACTGGATGCTTATCCAGTATCTCTATAGCTCTCTCTGTAAACTCATTTACAAGCTCGCATGTAGCCCTAGCTTCATCGCTATCATCAAGAGGTGTGCATTTAGCTATATATGGTTCAAACTTTTCTAAGGCAATCGAAATCCTGCCACTACGTCCATAGGCCGGATCTGTGTTTGAAACATTTGCTGAAAGCCTCCTCTCCTCACTTCCAATAATCACAACAGCTCTGTGCCCAACAGTTGCTAGAACTCTTACATAGCCTCCATATCTGCTAAGCCTCATACCATCTAGACTGGATGCAAGTTCCCTTGCTTCAGCAGTCGAAAGGCTTCTACCAACCCTTCTATCAATAATTCTCCTACTTACAGGATCTATTGTAGCAAAATTTGCTCTAAATGCGACCTCAAAACCATCTCTAATTCTAATCCCTACCCCAAGCGCCTCGAGAAGCCCGCGACCAACATTAATTGTTTTAGGGTCATAACCAAGAAGCGAGAAAACTGCTGCATCACTTTCTGGAGCAGTAACAGCATCTATTGGGTAAAAGCATCCTGCTATAGCTCTAGAGGCTAGGTAGTCTAGTCCAGGTGTCTTAGCTACCTCAAGAGATGTCGGTCTAAATCTTAGGCTATCTGCAACACCGTCCAGTACTAGCATCACAACTTTCATAATGTTAAACACCTAGAGGAATTTTATGAAGACCCCAATTTAAAAATCCTTAACTTCTGCAGATATAAACACGAACATATTGTTTAACTCAAAGGGATGTGAGGTTTAATATCTAGATTACTATATCCTGTTTTGTCTACTTGTATATTACTACCTAACCATATAGATATAAGGTTTTAATACTGTACTATGCATGAGTATAACTGCGTAAGAGGCTATGAAAAATGAGACCTGTATTTGCAGGTGTTAGAAAGGTTATTAGGATTGGAGAGAGAAGTGTTGGCATAACCATTCCTAAGGAGTGGCTCTCTATACTAGGAATAGACCTTGGCTCTAGCGTTGAGATAGCTCTTGGACCTGGATACCTTCTTGTAAAACCATTATCAACGGCCTATGCAAGAAAGATGCAAGCTATAAAGATTAAACATGATGATCCGGAAGTGCTTTCAAGACTTATTATAGCAAGCTATATTGAAGGTTTTGACACTGTTGTTGTAGAGGATGGAAAGGATATTGCACGAGTAGCTTTTCAAAAGACATCTATGAGGTTGCCAGGAGCGATAGCACTTGAAGGACCTACTTACCGTATCAAAATCTCTGTTGACGAATTCAACACTGACTTAAATGATGTTATAAACTCTATGAAGTCCATACTCCTCATGATGTTTGATCTTATAATTGATTACTTTGGAAGCGGTGATAAGCATAAGCTTGAGGAGATCCTACGTCTTGATGACGACTTGGACAGGCTTCACTTTCTTGGAATAAGAACTATTAAGAGAACGGCATTTAGGGATCCTTCACAAGCCATTGACAGCAGTATTGTGATAAAGAGTTTGGAGCATATAGGGGACACATTAGATAGAGCATCCAATACTCTAATCAAGATAGCTGGCGACACCATTATATCTAAAGACATCTGCAGGTCTATATTCAAGGACATCTTCTCCAAGGTATCATCATACATTTCAAAGGCTATTAACGCCCTCACATCCCAGAATCTAGCGCTGAGCATGAAGGTGCTTATCGGTAGGGAGGAACTTGCAAAAGAGATTATGAGTAGTGTAACTCCATGTCTTGATGCGCCAGGGGTTCTAGGGCTTGTTCACGAAGCCATTGTTGCAGTATATGAAGCTGCAGAAATAGCTGAGGTTGCAACAAACAGGGTTTTACTATCTATTGGGAAGACCGAGCCTGTTGTAGTGCCAAAGCCTGAAACTGCTGAAGAGTTTCACGAAGAGTCTGAAGAGACTCAATAACTCTCTTAGCAGTTTCGTTAGCCATGTAAGCCAAGTCTTCTGGTATAACACCTCTTTTTCTTGCCTCCTCAAATTCTTCGAGATCCACAAACTTAATTGTTTCTCCTGCTGCAACATCCATTATGAGGTCTAGGTACCTTATAGCCTCACCTTCTGGACACAGCTCTGGCGGTGTATTTATGTTTACGTATATGCCCTTTACAGAGCCACTTGGATCCATGTACATGTGCGCAATGAACCACTCATCTAGAGGTATTATTGTGAGTGCTATATCTCCCGCCTTCCTCTCTGCACCAAGACCATCATATATGCCTTCCCTCTTAATAACCCTTCTCCCAACAAGCGTTAAACCGAACTTAGTATATGTTGCCTGAAGAATGCTTATGGGACCTATTTCGATAAATCCTCTACCAGGAACCTCATGCCTGAGTATTACATCCTTACCCACAATGCTCTTGGCTATACTTTCCTTTATCTCCCTCTCCATAGCATCTCTTGGTATTTTCACAGATATTCTATCGAGGAAGTCTACACATGCACTCATGTGTTTGCCACAGGTTCTTAACATATGGTGGTAAGGTGTTGATGGTGTCACACTGCTTCTAATTGAATCAAGGTACTCTTTTGCTGGTCTGGAAAGAGTTAGAAATGCTATTGCTTCACCTTGAAGCACTATAGTAGGTTCTGTAATACTTTTGCTTCTAAGTTTCATAGCCTCATTAATTGCTGATTCTAGATCACTTGCGATCTTCTCTACCGCTGCGGATTTTGCAGAACTTCTCCACCTAATACTGAAGCCTTGTCTAACTACCTGGTTTGATAAGGAACTTAAGAGCGATCTCCTATCATAGTCCCTTATATGCTCGCTAAAGAACACCTTACCCTCTTTATCGTCTAGGAGCACTAATGTATCCCTGATCACTGCCACACCAGGTAATGCAACAGCTCTACCATTACCAAATCTCTGCTTAGGCTTTACAATGTGGACTACAGCAACTGCCCCTTCCATACACTCCCTTATATTCTGTATCACGACCTCCCTGCCATCACCAAGAATCCCTATACATCTACCCATCCTATCGTAACCTGCTATCTTTACAGCAACTGTTGTGTATGGGCCTAGCTCATCGAATATATGTACTGTGAAAGGCACTCTGCTAATGAGCTCTTCTAGCAATGCTAGTACAGCGTCGTGATAACCTACAATTACAAGAGTGTTTGGATCCTCCTCACTATCCTTTACCGTAGCGTGTGGCGACACCTCAGATCTTTCAGCAATACCCAACCTCTCAGCAAGTTTTTTAGATACATCAACAAGCTCAAAACCTGCATCCATAATTATTTTTGCTAGTGCTGTTGCGTAAACACCTCTAACCCTATAGTAGTACATGGCTCTAAACCCTAGACATACAACTACTACATTTATTTAGTCTTTGACTGTCTCAAGGATTGATATTACCTGCCAAAGTAGTGTGCGTGCGTGAAGAGGCATGTTAGGATCCTGACTAACTTCATCAAGTACCCCAACAGCATTAGCCGCTCTCACACCGGGGGACAGCCCCTTCTCAGTTAATGCTCTTATTGCAAACATTGCCGCTCTTCTGATGTTCCTAGGTATTGAAGGGTCATTCATAACCCTATTCAAGATCATTAACGCTTGCCTAATTTTTGCTTCATTATCATAGTGAACTGATTGAGCGATAAACCTTTTTTGACCTGCCTGAGATTGACTAGCGGCTTGGGGTTGTAGAGTAGCAGAAGCTTCTACTCCCTTATTCTGTGATTCCTCGCCGCTTGCGCTAGCAATCATTAATTATCACCTCTAGCTTTAATCTAGTATTTCGGGAGCTTATAGGCTTTTGACCTTGAATCACAAAAAGGTTGCCTATATAAGCTTAAATACGTGTTGAGTAAGGTATGCTTTAGGCGCGGAAAATGGTCTTGATTAGATGGCATGGTCATGCATGCTTTGAGATAGTAACATCTAAGGGCACTGTGGTTGTTATAGATCCACACGATGGTTATAGCCTTGGCTTAAAGCCTCCTCAAGCCCAGGCAGATATAGTCTTGGTAACCCATGAGCACTTTGATCACAGTGCATATGCTGTTGTGGCTAAGCCATCAGCACAGATACTAAGTATGTTTGTAGGTGAGAAGACTATTGGAGATGTTTATGTAAAGGGTGTTGAGGCGTATCATGATAAGGAGAGGGGGAGAAGAAGAGGAAGAATTTCAATATATAAAATCGTTGCAGACAACGTCTCGATTGTTCACCTAGGTGACTTAGGACACGAACTTGATGCGAGCTACGCTAAAGCATTGGAGCCCATAGATGTTCTGCTAATACCAGTCGGAGGCACATACACTATTGACGCGAAGTCTGCTTGGAATGTAATAAACGTGTTAAAGCCGAAGGCTGTAATACCAATGCATTACTGGGTTAAAGGACTTAACCTACCGTTAAGACCTGTTGAAGATTTCCTCGCCATTAAGCCTAGTAGCTGGAATGTTGTTAAGTTAAGTTCAAGTCAGATCG
This sequence comes from Desulfurococcales archaeon, assembly GCA_028275745.1. Taxonomy (GTDB): domain Archaea; phylum Thermoproteota; class Thermoprotei_A; order Sulfolobales; family Ignisphaeraceae; genus Ignisphaera. The sequence goes on from JAPWUB010000005.1 coordinate 18,800, forward strand.
AAGTTAGCGCTCAAAGCATACCTATTAACACTGTAATAGTGCTTTCATTACCATAGCAAATATGCGCACCATTTATTCGCAGTTCGCATTTATGATGAAACTAAAGCTAAATTTTTGTGTTAAGGCTTCAAATAAAATATGTGCCCAATAAATGATGAAATAATGAACTTATATAGTGACTGAGTTGATGATGGCAGAACCCCCGTCTGAGCTAGAAGGAGCTAACTTGAACCTGCTTAATGCGCTGCGCCTCTTTGTAACTGTTTAGCACACACGGTAAACTCATCACCATACTTTTGCAGTGCGTTTTTAGCTTCGCTAAGAGCTTTAATAATCACAGACCTCTTTAGAACTATATCTTGAATGCTTGCAACAGGTATTTCTTCAATGTAGTTATTTATCCTCACCTTCACTACTCTATCATTTAGCTCAGCAAGGAAGTGTTTTGTATTTGTCACCCCTATTGACGTGCCTGTGTAGAATACGCTTACATGTGGATTAAGCCTTGATAGCATTATCCTTGTGTCAGTCTCTGTATAGAACCAGTTATAGCATACTTTTCCAACCTTTAGATCTCTGAATACATTCTCTAATGTTGCTGCCTTGCTTAGAAACTCCTTGAGTATGGTTAGAAACGATGTTATCTCTGACAATACCTGTAGATACCTCTTATCCTCTTTCTCTGCCCTCCTAATAATGTTACCGTAGCTCCTGTTTAAAGCGTTTACATATTCAATCATTCTAGATATTTCCAAGATTCCTCACCAGCACCTGAATTACAAGAGCTGTAAGCAACTGTTTTAAGCGAAAGCTTATTATTTTTTATGCTCTAAAACTATGGCCACATGCTCTTGGTAATAATATTTCTCGCCTCTGCACCATACCTAACTATGCAGTAGTAGCATATTCTACGAACTTCATCTATCTCAACAGAGCAACTGTGACATACTTTCCTGCCGCATACAGCACAATGGCCTATGGCAATATTATTTCTACACACATCGCACAAAGCCTCTGCACAAATGACGCAAACATCTAAACGCTTGTTGAAGTGATCTTCACACACATATCTGTGACAAAACCTGCAAACATACTTAGCAGGCTTTGCTTCACAAACCTCACAGTTTTTAGCATATAAACTTAATTTTTTTCTTAGGGAGTTATAGCTATTTGGGGATGACCTGAGGAACTCCTCTGAGTAGTGATGTGGGGTGGAGCGACGGGGACCCCGCATTATAGAATGCCTTTCTTCAAAACTCTTGGAAGAGGATAAAGAAGTTTGAAATATAGTTAAACGCAGATAGCATTGCTAATATTAAGCTTCTGCACATCGTTTTGGAGACAGAAAATCTTTTTGCAGTTGCTTAGAAGTTTCTGCATCTTCTCAACATTATTGTCGTAGTACAGCCTTACTCCAAGATCAATGTACTTTGTGAATGCGTCTCTATACTTAAACACCTCCTTTGTGTTGGGAGCTAGGATAACTATGACTAAGTTCTTCTCTCTGCTTAGCCTTGCCTCTAATGCAGCCTTATCTATCAGTTTATGCATGTCCTCTAGACTTACATTACTAGAGGCTACAGCACAGATCATTTCTCCCACACCCATTTACTTCCATCTTTGTAGTCAAACACCTTTATTCCTAACGCTAATAGCTCCTGCCTTATACTATCGCTGAGCTCATACTCTCTCCTTTTCCTTAGCTCAGTCCTAACCCTAATTATCAAGTCTATAAGCTTCTCAATAATGTCAGACTCTAGCTCTATCTTTTCCTTAAGGTGCTTATCCAGAACCCCTAGAACAACGTTAAAGTTTGAAATTATTGTGTAAGCCCTAAGTGCAAGCTCTAGCCTCTCTCTAGGCTCAATCTCTTTGAATACAAGCGATACCAACTCATTTACAGCTTCTAATGCCTTAGGCGTGTTAAAGTCCTCTGACATAGCTTCGTGAAACCTTATCTCCACTTCTTCAAGTTTTCTAAGTGTAGCTATATCATCGTCGGATAGGTGATGAGCTATGCTACTATTCTTGACTATTCTTTTAAGAGTTTCCACTGCATTGACAAGCCTCTGGTATAGCACCTTGAAGCTCTCAAGCAACGTTTCATTAAACTCTAGCTGTTTTCTGTAATGTGCAGAGAAGACCCATAAGCGAAGAACTTCCGGACCCCACTTATCTAAAGCTTCCTTAGCCGTAACTATGTTTCCCAGGCTCTTACTCATCTTTTCCCCTCTTACAGTAAGGTAGCCTACGTGAATCCAGTACTTAACCCAGGGCTTTACACCAAACGCTGCTTCAGCCATTGCTATCTCATTCTCATGATGTGGAAAGATAAGATCTTGGCCACCCCCATGAATGTCGAATTGTGTTCCTAGGTACCTAGTACTCATTACAGCGCATTCTGTGTGCCAGCCAGGTCTTCCACGACCCCATGGAGACTCCCACCACGGCTCACCAGGTTTAGCTGCTTTCCACAATGCAAAGTCGTATGGATGCCTCTTTTCTGCTAAGTACTCCTCTTCCTGCCTCCACTCCTCACTCTTAAATCTCTTCGATAACTTACCATAATCTTGAACCTGCGATACGTCAAAGTACACTGAACCGCTTGGAGCTACGTAAGCATAGCCTTTGTCGATTAATAGCTGAATAAACTCTATAATCTCTTTAATGTGCTCTGTAACCCTTGGATGAATATCAACAGTTATGTTTAGCTTCTGAAGAATCTCTAGGTATTCCTTGGTATACTTATCTGCTATATCCTTCCATGTAACTCCCTCTTCCTGTGCCCTCCTAATTATCTTATCATCAATATCTGTAATGTTCTGAACATGAAACACTGTGTATCCTCTTAATCTGAGGTATCTCTTTATGAAGTCAAATGCTAGGTAAGACCTTACATGACCTAGATGTGTATGATCATATACTGTTGGTCCGCAAAAGTATGCTTTGACTATAGGCGGCTTTAAAGGCTCAAAGGGTTCAATAGATCTAGACATTGTGTTATATATTCGTATTGCTATAGACACAAAGGTTTGTCACCATTCACTAAAATTGCTCCGATAATAATTTATAAGGTTTGCTGTTCTGCTTCAACTTAGAGAACGAAATGTAGATAACTTAAAATATTGCTTAAACACTTTAAACAATGCGGTGCTTAGAGAGTGTCCTACTATCAACCAAGAAGGAGAGGGGCATACATAATCGATGAGAGATTTGTTGGTAGGAGTATGGAGGCGTACACAGTTGATGGTACGAAGCTGCTTGGGCTTGTAGACGAGGTTAGCGTTAATGAGATAGGCATGCTTGTTGAGAATAGCGCTGTAATAGTTCCTAGAACAGCAATTGCATATATCATTACTGGGCAAAGTGATGTGCATGGCTATGGTGAGTGCTGTGAAAAGGAGTTTGTGCTTGATGAAGACTTTATTGGAAGCGATGTACAGGTTAAGATTATTAATGGAGCAGAAGTTGCTGGACGTCTCGTCAAGGTGTCTAAGCATGAGATTGTTATTGCTCACGAGAATAGGGCTTACGTTATTCCACGTAGTAGCATTGTATATGTAAAGATATTGAAGAGGTTGTAATAATGAGCTTTAACGTAGTGCTAACTCTTGAACCATCGAAAGAGAACATTGATTGGGCATTCTCACAAATAAATAGCTGTGTAGGTACATCATACATTGTTGTGAAGGTGAGGTCATCATTAATACTACTAAGTGTTGAGAACCCATACAAGTTCTGGTTTGAGATGAAGAAGTGCCTTTATGGAAAGGACACACCATTGCATAGGATTATACCAGTTGATGCTGTTGTAGAGCCTATACTTGAGAAAGTTGCTGAGAAGGCTTGGGAGCTTGCTCAATTAAGAATACCTGAAGGAGCTTCATATAGGGTAACACTTCATGGGAAACTATTTACAGTTGATGAGAAAGGGCGATTAGTCAAAATACATAGTATGGATGCTGTTAAGTATATTGCTGAGAATATAAGGCGTAAGGTGAACCTCGATAACCCTGATTGGGTTGTATACATAAGAACCGTAAATGTGAAGCGGTGGCAAGTTGTTACAGTAGTTAGTGTTGCTAAATCCATAGTATTTAAGAACATTAGAGTGGGGGAGCCTGTAGACCCTCTATAGCTATAGCCTAAAACACTCCAATACTATTTCAAAGCTATAGACTCATAGGCGTGAGCCCAGATCTACGCTCTTTGCGAGCATGCAACATTTTTGCTAGTGAGAATACTATGAGTGCGAACCCTAAAATCAATAGTATTGGTGCATAGGGTTTCGCACTCTGAAATAGAGCTTCACAGATGTTAATCACTCTTGTTTCTTCTGATTTAGGAACCCAGTATGATGTGGTAGTGGTTGCAACTATGTTTAAAATATTTTCTATCCTCACTATCTTAACCCAGCATATCTTTCAATCGCCGACCGAACCTTCTCGACATTGTTTGTGTAGAGCCTGTAAGCATACCTTGTCTCTTTATCATATATCTCTACAAAGCCTCGTCTAGCATTAAACTCTACTCTATACCTTCTCCCATCTAATGGAAACTTCAAAGCTAGGTTCGAAGACTTTATACCATCGCTGTAAATTTCGCAACCATTTAAAGGTATGATCATTTTCTTCGGCATCATTAAGTAGTTTATGATCCTTATCAACGCTATGATGATTGTATAAAGGAGTAGGTTTTGCAGAAACAATGAATGTAAATCGCTGCCTGGCACAAATGACTGAAGCAAGCTTTTCAATGGACTGTATAGAGCAAACCAAATGCCTATACTCGCAAATGGTATAGCAAGCGTTGCTATCATTTGGGGCTTCAATTCATTTACAAGCTCAACATCCTTAGACATTGTGTTTATGCTCTCCTCAGGAGTTACTCTAAGTATCAACGAACCCCTGACTTCTGCTTCTGTCCTTTTCCTAGCCCTTCTGGGTATTAACGAGAAGAGCACCATATAGACTATTACATACAATATGAAAAGCAGTGTGGCATACCCTGGAAGGTATGTTGTTATTCCAGCAAAAAATAGTATCGATATAGCTGTTATGATAAATGATGTTAATGCTTGTTTTGAGAGTATCTTCAACAGCATTGCACCTAGGCGAACTTCATTGACTGCGCCACGAACCTTAAAGAATCAAAGTGGCATAGTATATAAAAAGTTTATTGGTTTAAAGTTTTTGCATGTTTCCCTTGCTCCTAACCACAAATATCTTATCGCCGTTTGCTCTCATTATTACTTGATCAACTATATCTCTATAACCACAGCTTGTACATATGTAAAGGTATCTTATGAATATTTCTCGCTTCTCCTTCTTCTCTGCTTCTATTGATAACGTTAGCGGTGATTTGCATCTTGGGCATAGCACAACATTTCTATTTCTCACATTCATCTTCCCATCCTTTGATGATTGCTCAATGCCTCGACGTGCTACTCATAATCACTTTTACTGCGCTAGCCTCTAGACATAAATAGTGATAACTTTCATATAAACTTTTTTCTCTTTGGTTAGAGCTCATTAAATGAGGGTTTGTTTTGACCTTGTTAGCAGAACTTAAGGTTAAACGCATAATTAACGAGGTGAAGAGTGTAAGCGATGTTGACCTCATAGTGTTAAGAGACAAGAACACTCTATCCTATCTATTCTCTGAGCTATATAATCCACCGCCTGAGGAGGTATCAGCTTTAAATGTTATTATAGATGTTAAAAAAGGCGATGCGAACGTCTTTACAAGCCTTCTCGACTACAACCGCTTTATTGAGACCTACAGAGAGACGAGAGCACTCAAGTTTACACCTGTATTCTCTTACAACTTTACACTACCTGACGGAGTCAAAGTGTTGACATTCGATGATATGAGAAGGGAAGTTGAAAATGCTATCACCAATGCAAGGATAGTGGCATCAGATACACCTTCTATTTGTGAGCAACGCCTCTGCATAAATATAAGACCCATAATTGAGAAGGTCCGTAGACAGAAGTTAAATCAGGAGGTTGAATTAATTAGGACAGCTGTTAACATTACAGAAAAAGTCTTAAAAAGTTTACTAACATACATTGAACCAGGGGTAACAGAGAAATCCATAGCTGGAAAGCTTATTGAACTTGCATACAGCTTTGGAGCTGACGGCATAGCGTTCAGCCCCATAGTAGCAATAGGTAAAAACGCGGCATTACCACACTATACGCCAAAGAATGTGGTGTTTAATGGCTGTGAACCCATATTAATCGACTTTGGGGTTAGATTTGGTGGATACGTATCTGATATAACTAGGATGATATTACCGCAAAAACTATGCAAGGAATACGAAGAAGTTGAGAAGGTTTCGGCAATAATCAATGATGCTATTGCCGCAGCTCTAAAGACTATTAAGCCTGGTGTTTTAGCATCAGAAGCTGATAAAGCTGCTCGAGATGTGCTCAAAGATCACGGTCTTGATGCCTACTTCATACATGGTCTTGGTCATGGCATAGGCATAGATGTTCATGAACCTCCAAGGCTTTCTACAACGTCAAGAGATGCCCTCCTAGAGGGTGATGTTGTAACTGTTGAGCCAGGAGTATATGTATACAATAGATATGGTGTTAGAATAGAAGAGGACGTATACGTGGGAAAAATCAGCAGTGAGAAACTTACTTCGCTACCAGGTGTAATCCATCTATAGGTGATGCTCCGTGACACAGTACAAAATAAAACTATTTGAACCTGTTATAGAGCAAGAAGATATTGAAGCTGTTATCGAGGTTCTGAAATCTGGCTGGCTAGCCCACGGACCTGTAGTTGAAACATTTGAACAAGAGTTTGCTAGATATATAGGTGTTGAGCATGCAGCTACTGTGAGTAATGGAACCGTTGCCTTGGCACTAGCATTAAAGGCTCTTGGCGTGGGTCCAGGGGATAGGGTTTTAGTGCCTGACTACACATTCATTGCTTCTGCAACAGCAGCTATAATGATAGGCGCTACTCCTGTATTTGTTGATGTTGACAGCAAGACATTTAATATTAGTGTAGATGATGTTTTACAAAAGGTTGAAGAGCCAGGGGTAAAGGCTATAGTTGCTGTACACCTCTTTGGACATCCTGCAGAGATTAAGGCACTTAAAGAGATTGCAACTGACAAGAGGTTGCTCCTGGTTGAGGACGCTGCTCAGGCTCATGGGGCAGAGGCATGGGGCAAGAAGGTAGGCAGCTTTGGTGATGCTGCAATATTCAGCTTTTACGCCACTAAGAACATGACCATGGGTGAGGGAGGCATAGTAGTATCTAACGAGAAGAGCGTTATAGAGAAGGTAAAGATGCTTAGAAACCACGGACAATCAGCTAGGTATCTTCATGTTGAGCTCGGATGGAACTTCAGAATAACCTCTATGCAAGCTGCTCTAGGCAGAGTTCAGTTAAGAAAGCTTGATAGACTGAATGATTTGAGGAGGCAGAACGCATCATACCTATCGTCGCTCCTTAGCAGGTTAGAGGGTGTTGAGATTCCTTATGAAGCTCCCTGGGCTAAGCACGTGTACCATGTTTATGCTGTGAAGCTAGGCACGAGAAATATTAGGGATTGTGTTCAAAAGTGTATGACATCTAATGGAATTGAAGTGGCTGTTCATTATCCAATTCCGCTTCATGCTCAACCAGTGTTCAGGAACATGGGTTATGCCGAGTGTTGCCCAACGTCATCAGCTCTTGCTGAAAAAGAGCTGAGCCTACCGGTTCATCCAAAGCTTGGTAGGGAAGAGCTAAAGCTCGTTGCTGAGACATTCGCTAAGTGTTTGGAGAGGTGTAGAGAAGAAGTAAAGCAACAAATACAATAGATTTTTATGGGCATAGCTAGACTATTTCTGTTTCACTTGCTACGCACTTTATTGTTATGCCTTGGAAGTTCTCTGCAAACCATCTAAGCCTATCCTGAATAGCTTTCCTCATAGACTCATTAATTACGAATTGCTGCCTTGCCCACATTATAGACTCCTCATCTATCTTACCTTCACTCTTGCTGGCTGCAAGCCTTACTAATGCATCTATTTCTGCATGGGTAAACCATCTAGTTAGACTTGCTATGAGCTCAGCCTTCTCAGGTTCTAGCTGTATTCCATACCTCTTTGCACTTCTCATTGCTATATACTTTCGGAACTCTCTATCGGGATAACCCATCAAAATGACGACATCTATTCGTCCAGGTCTTATGAGGGCAGGATCCAAGATCTCTGGCGCATTGGTGGTTAGTATTACTGGAGGTCTATTCTCTTCTTGCAGGAATCTGAGGAATATTGTTATCTCTGCAACATGCGTCTCATGTAAGGCTATGTGCCTGCCCACGAGAAAGTCCACATCATCAAGCAATAGCACTGCTTTTCTCTTCTTTTTGACGGATGCCAATGCTTGCTCTAGTATCTTCTCTGTCAAACCATACCACATAGAGCGGTAGCTACTAGGCCTAAGCTCTATTATCTTCATCTTCAACGCGCTAGATATAGCCTCAGCTGTTACTGTCTTTCCAACACCTGGAGGCCCAGTAATTAGTATACCTCGTGGCGCATAGGAAGCCTTGTTTAAAATTGGCTTAACTATTATTGTCTCTATACTGCTCCTAAGTTTTGATGGCACATCATTAAGGCTCCACTGTGGCTGTCTAATAGGTATTCTAATCCTTATTGTCTCATTATATTCGGGAATTACTATATCTATATTATTCGTCTCAAGCTTTGAAACAAGTTGTACCACTATATTATGAATCCTTTGCGCTAATAATGAATCTACATCCTCCCCATACTTACTTAGCTTATACTCAAGAAGGTTCCAGGAAAGCTTGTAGAGTTGCTGCACCATATTGAGCCTAAACTTTTTCTTTGGATCTTTCACAATAGCCATGAACACTGTTGGTCTCTTACCCGTAAATCTGGTATCATTTCTTGTAACAAGAGCTGCTACATTTAACTGTATTGAGCCGTCTTTCAGTATTGATGCATAGGATAAGACGCACTGTGAGTGAGGATCATACCTCTGCAAGTAGTTCTGAAGATAGTATGGAACAGCAGATGAAGATAGCAGGTATATTAAGTAACCCAGCTCAGAATCATCAATTTTCTTTATATTTTTAACTGCAATCCTCTGCCTAATGTTTATCTCTATAGGGTCCCTCAAGTTCTTCACTATTATATTAGCGAGACCCATTATCCTAATACTTGGCCTCACTGGCGTAGCTTCTACAACGTATACTTTGTACTTTCCAAACTTTAGTGGTGTAAACATCACTACCTTTGCATGTTCAGTACTGTGACTCACTCCTCATGACACCACTAAGAAATTGTGTTGAGAAGGATTTTAAGTTCACATAGCAGAAGAATATATAAAAGCTTGTATAGGGCCTGAAGTGAGCCCCTACTAATACTACTTTAATACATTTAGCTACATACTCAACAATACCTCTAAACTACGCCAAGAACATAAACGAGGTTGTTATTACTCAAGCGAAAGCTACATTCTCATTACCCCATACTCTAACAACACCTTTTTCTGTGGATAACCCTGTAGAAAGTCCTTCAACCTTCTCTATAATCCAGCTACCCTTCTCAACATTGAACTCTTTCGCTAGAAACTCAGGAAAGTTTTGAAATCCAACACATTCATACCAAGTACCATCAAATTCTAAAACTTTCGGTTCAGGAACTACGTAAACACGTTTCATATATTAAATGCCTGTTCGTTCTCCCTATTTAACTTAATATATAAATCTCTTAAAATAACTTTTCATATTTTACTTCTTTAACGAGAACTATTGAAGAATCTTTTGATTTCTATTCATAGTTATAGACTTAGCGAGATCTCTTTACCGTTGTAATCTACTATAGTATCTGGTTTTGCTTCTTCTAAACCAACTCCTTTGCCTTCTTCAACAAGTACTATCTTAAATCTTAGCTGAGGTATGTCCATCGACCCTCTCTTATCTCTTATCATCAATCTGTTCTCTTTCTCAATCCATTTAATAGGTATCAAAGCGTATACCCCGTTTTCGTAGGCATACGTCTCCCCATCATCTATATATAGGGCGAATTCCCCATCACGACCTCTGTATATCCTTAACTCGAATTCTGTTCCTATCTCATCGCTATTCTTTATGTTACTAGGAGCTAGAGGTATTAATGCACCTGCTTTTATATGTAGCGGTATTATATCTAGAGGTGCCTGTACCCTTATCCTGTATCCACCAAGAAGTTTCTTACCTGTCCAGAAATCGTACCAAAGTCCTTGGGGCAGGTACACCTCTCTCTCAAATGTTGACGGGGTTGTTATAGGTGACACCATTATGAAGGGGCCGAACATGTATTGATCATCTATGTTAATAACGTTCTTATCTTCTCTGAAATCCATGACTAGTGGTCTCATAATTGTGTAATCTTTTTCATATACCATCCAGGCTAGGGTGTAGATGTATGGTAGTAATCGATATCTAAGCTTAATGTATTTAATTAGAATTTCTTCGACATCTTTACCAAATCTCCAAGGTTCTTTAGGATAGTAAGTTCCGTGAACTCTAAAAATAGGGCAGAAAGCACCCCATTGGAACCATCTAATGAATAGTTCTTTGTAACCTTCTGTCTCAGGATTTCCGCTGAAGAACCCTCCTATATCTGTTGTCCAATAAGGTAGACCTGATAAACTATAATTTAACCCAGCCCATATCTGAGTCCTAAAAGTTGTCCAATCCCCCGTTACATCACCACTCCAATTCACTACACCATGCCTCTGTATTCCAGCGAAACCTGACCTCGTCAATATCAATACTCTTCTATTCGATACCTTCCTCTGACCTTCGTAGACAGCTTTCGTTTCTAGCAATGGATATATATTCAAGTATTTCAACATCTTCTTACCGTTACCTATATCAAGTGTTCTCTGCCAAGTATCGTAAACGAGCCCAGGCCCTACCTCAGGTTCTGAAGCATCTAACCACCAACCATCTATACCTATTCTAAAGAATACCTCCTCTATCTTTCTCCATAACCATTCCCTACACTCCTCCTTAAATACGTTAACTAATCCATAATTGCCATGTCCTCCACCTACTATACATCTCCTCTCCTCAGCTTCCCTATATATATCTGTATTCTTTTCGAAGAAAGGCCATATAGATATGAGTATTCTGATACCTAGTTTGTGAATATCTTCAACCATTTTCTTTGGATCTGGGTAAAATTCTTCATCAAATTTAAATGCATTCCATCCATATTTTCCCCAGTATCTCCAATCTTGAACAATTATATCTATAGGTATACCTCTATCCCTAAACATTTTAGCTGTAGAAACAATCTCTTCTTGTGATGCATACCTCTCTTTCGATTGCCAGTAACCGAAAGCGTACCTAGGTAGCATAACAGCTTTCCCTGTTAACCATCTATACCCAGCAATAACTCTATCTAAATCAGGGCCATACACCACGAAATAGCTTAGATAATCCCCAGCTTCAAACCATACCCTAAGGACGTTACCTCTAGACTCTATAACCCCCATAGAATACATATCCCATAGAATCCCATAACCAGCACTAGATACAAGGAATGGTACAGCTATATCTGTATTCCTTTGAACGAGGTATACAGTATGGTTTCTATAATTATAAACACTATGAGCAGAGTAACCAGCGTGCTGACCAAGACCATAGAGACCTGAGTCAGGATCTATCTCGAATACTTGTTCAAAACTATAAAACTCCATATTGTAACGATGTTGTTTAATAGCTCTTCTACCAACTTCCTTAATGATTAGATCACTAAACCTTATCTCTACAGAACCTCCAACTTTATCGATATATACAGAAATCTCATCTGATGCAACCACAACCTTGCCATCTTTCTCGTCAACAACTATAGACACAGGCTTAGGCTTAGCTACAACAGCATAGCTTTCCTCAACAGATGCACCGTGGGGAATATGGATAATATTAACGATGTTACTATCATAGAACTTAACAACGATTTTACCTAAACCGAAAGGTATCTCAACGAAGCTCTTCTCCATGATGAGATTCCCCAATATCTATCCACAAGATTTAACTATATAAGCATTTTTATCAAAGTATTTAGTTCTAATGATTAGTACCGAAATTATCACTATATAGGAGCTTAAGGACTTAGTAAGAAATTTACTTTGTAGTGATGAGACTTAAATTAGGGTTTTAACAATGCGTAATAGACTATTTTATTAAGATGAAACGCGTTCATGATTTATGTTGCTGTCAGAAGGAGTGATCCTATTACTAGGAAAGTTTTTGGGAATAGCTCAAGACTTCTTATCGTTGCTAGACACTGTGTTGGTTATGATAGAGTTGATGTTGAGGCAACTGCTGAGCACGGTGTTTGGGTAACAGTTACACCTGTTAAAGAGCTCTTCTTAGCTGTTGCCAAACATATTATTGCTTTGATTATGTGTTCAGCTAGTTTGGAGTAAGGAAGAATTTGAAGGTTTATTGCTTGTGAACAATGGTTTAGGGATCATCGGATTGAGTAGGATAGGGATGGAGATCGCTAGGAAGGCTAAGGGGCTTGGTATGAGAATTGTATATTTTGACAAGATTAGGAAAAAAGATGTTAAGGAAACCCTTGGTGTAGAGTATCTCGATCTACATAGTCTTCTAAAGGTATCAGATTTCGTAGTAATCGCGGTACCTTTAACAAAAGAAACTCTGGGCATGATAGGGAAAGAAGAACTAAAATCTATGAAGAGATCGGCATACATAATTAATATCGCTAGAGGTGGCATAATAAATCATGAAGCTCTGGTGAAAGCCCTTGAAGAGAGATGGATTGCCGGTACAGCACTAGATGTTTTCCTATCGAACCTCTTCCGCAAAACGATCCTATAATAAAGATTAGAAATACTGTACTGACTCCCCATATAGCGTGGTTTACGAAAGAACCTCGAATAGCTATGGCTGGAACAGTAGTGGAGGAAGTTCTAAAAATACTTAAATGTGAAGACCCGCTTTATCCTGTGAACCCTGAGGTTAGAGATAAAGCAAAGAGCAAGTGTAAAAACTGGTTACCGGATAAACGAATAGAATATGATGCTGGAGTACGATTGAGGGGATACATATGGATCCTGTTCATATCTTCTAAATATTCAAAATATTTCCGCATTTCTAAATATCTTAGCTTAATAATACGTGAACCTTTATTGATAGATATCAGTGCGGTATGGTAGAGCTATGATATTACATAATTGTTTAGGTGCTTTAAAGAATTCCTTGTTTTGTACTTGTAGATAATTGTGTGAGT
>JAPWUB010000014.1 GCA_028275745.1 Desulfurococcales archaeon
TTAGCTTAATAATACGTGAACCTTTATTGATAGATATCAGTGCGGTATGGTAGAGCTATGATATTACATAATTGTTTAGGTGCTTTAAAGAATTCCTTGTTTTGTACTTGTAGATAATTGTGTGAGTCAAGCTAAATAAATTAATACTGAAGCAGTAAATCAACGATGTTCTCTGAAATAGGTTAGTCTATCGCAATACCCTACCTTGATTCCACAAGCTATTGATGTAGTTCAGTGCATCCTGAGCTATTTCCTTCGATATTATTAGGACGAACACTTCATTATTATACATTAAAGCGCTTTCTGTCTAGTTATGGCTTCTGATGAACACATAGAGATCGTCAACGACTGTAACCTTTGCATGCGTTGTAATACCAGCTTTAGGATCGAGTTTTACGGAAATGTTGTTGCTTAATAAATACTCTATGGTCTCTGGATAGCTATTCACTTTTTAGCTTGTGAATTACTGGCTTATAGAACCTTTGATAAGGCTCTCCCTTCACCATCTTCTCTATCAGCTCCTTAGTTCTGACATACTTCAACCCTTGAATGGCTTTCTCTCCATACTTCTTTATGTATTCTTCCAGTGGTATCCCATAAGTCTTTTGAGGTGTATCTCTATAGAACTCATTCAGAATGTTAAATGCACAGAATGGCACTATTCTCCCATCTGGTAACGCATAGTGAATGACGCACCTCATAACCCTCTCTACATCATAGTTCCACTCATCCATGAAGTGCATCATTCCTAGGAATAGGAACTTGTAGTGGAACCTTCCAAGAGCCTCATAGCTCCTCTTAAGGAAAATCTCTAACAGTATTGATCTGAGCTCTTTCTTGAGCTCCTCAGGCACGTTTTCCCAGAGAATAAACTTGTTTATAATTGAAAGTAGTGTAGATACACCCATAATCTTTACTAGTAATCTGGGTTTCTCCTTTAATGCATTATACTTCTGATCAAGATACTCCAGAAGCCCTTCCGCATCAATAAGCTTTGTTATTGGTATGAACCTAACATCGCCATTAACCCTCTGTACATAAACGTATGTTGCAGCACCACATGCTGGATGCGTTGAGAACTCAACCCTCTTTGACGGATCAAGGAGTTCGAGGAACCTTGCTATCGGAATCTCTGCACCTGTAGGGAACCAAGCATCCTTCGTTATCTCGCCGTTTGTTTGATCCTCAATCTTCTCTATTACCTCTGGAATCGTTATTCTATACTTAGCTCGATCCTGCTTACGCATCATTCCAACCAAGCTCACTGGCTGGAAGTTTACACCTCTAACAACATCCATGTTATGAGCTGCAACCCTAATTATATCGCCAAGTTCATCATCGTTAACAGATCTTATAACTGTCGGCACGAAAACCACGCTAGTCATACCACCAGCTCTAAACGCCTCAAGCGTGTAGGGAACTTCCCAATGATTCTTTGGATTTGCCTCCGGTGTGACACCGTCAAAGCTCATGTAGACAGTGTTTACACCAGCTTGCCTCAAACTTCTTACGTACTCTACACCTTTCTGCGGCTCTTCGAGATAGAGCTTTGCAAACTTTATTCCATGCGTATTCAACTGTATGTGCCTTACGCCCATCTCCCTTAATGTCTTAACAATATCCACTAGATCCTCTCTCAGTGTTGGCTCGCCGCCCGTTAACTGAACCGCTATGACTACCCCAGGCTGTTTCTTTACAGCCTCAACCATTCTCTTAATATCCTCTATTGTTGGCTCATATACATAGCCGGCTCTTTCAGCAAAGTAGAAGCAGTACCAACAGCTAAGATCACATCTGTTAGTAACAACAATGTTTAGGAGAGCTGTATGTGACTTGTGCAGAGGACAGAGACCACAACTAAAGGGACATGGCGCTGTAACAGCTGTGTATACATGTCCAGGTCCGCGGCCTTCATAATCATATTTCTCAAACCTCCTATACATCTCTGCGTCTGCGAAGTATATCTCCTCTATCTCTCCATGCTCTGGACATACCCTCCTAATATATAGCTTGTTCTCCCTCTCAACTATTACTGCAGGAAGTGGCCTAAAGCACTTAGGGCATAGAGATGATGTATACCTTATTAGCCTCTCATTTTCGTAAACCTTTGGCAAAGGCCCTCCAAAAGGAACAAGCTTATTACCTATACGTATAACATTCTGATTCCTATCAACTGAGGATACGATGAGTGGTTTATCCAAATGATGCACCCTAAGCACTTAAGTATTATGGTCTATTGCTTTAAATTTTCTAAAAATGCTGTTATATAACGTTTTCGCACATAAATATTGCTCTCAATTCATTAATTGGTGTCACTTCTTAAAGATGCATCAATAGCTTTTCAAGCTATTATTCAGGTGATGTTTTCTGCCTCCAGAGGTGATTTTTGGAGTTCCTGACATGATGATAAGGATTTGGGAGCTTATGCCAGACATTAAGATTATGATTAACAGTATTAGGTGGAAATGGGGTAGACCTGAGGTTAAGGCTATATGGGTTGATTCAGGTGGTTACCAAATAATGACTAAAGGTGTTAGAATTAACTTAGATGATGTGATTAGGAGGTATAATGCAATTGATGGGAATTTCTTCCTCTCCCTCGATATTCCACCTAGAACCGTCTGTGAAACCTCAAAAGATCTTGTAGTAGCAAATATAAGGAATTTTGAGTACCTCTACACAAAACTTGACAAGATTATTGTTCCTGTTGTTCACTGCTATGAACCTTCTCTCCTACTTGACGCAATAGATGTGTACAGAAGCTATGGTGTTAGAGTAATAGCTTATGGAGGCGCTGTCCCTCCATCACTTGCAAAAGGGGGTAAGGGTAGCAGAACCACACCTCTCATAGCATTAAGCATATTAACAAAGACTTTCAACGGCCACGTACACGTACTTGGACTCGGAGGAACGTCTGTACTTTATAAAGCTCTTCACTACCTCAATGTAACATCAATGGACTCTTCATCGTGGAGAACTAAGGCTGCATATGGAAAGGTTATTATTCCTGGCAGAGGAGAGAGATATGTTGGTGGAAGAGAAGCTAAGTTTGGTAGGAAAGATTTGAGTCCCGAAGATCTAAAACTACTTATTGACGCGCTTGAACAAACTCGTTTTCCATTCCTAGATAAATTGGATGAAATGCTGAAGAGCTTCAGAGGAAGAGCGCTAATTAATGCCTGGATAACGAAGCACTTTCCTGGTGTACTTGAAGAGAGTAATGGTTATCGATGGCTTGTCGACCTAGCGAAAGAGCTAAGCCTTCTAAGTTTAGACGAGTTAGTTGAGTTGCTCAGTAAGCGTGTAGCAATGCTAAACACAATTGCTTTGTAAGGTGATTAGCCTCAATATGGTGTTTAGCTAGGGCTTTTAAACTGTGAAAGCAGTAAGCTCTATAAGGTAATGATTGTAAGGCTTTTGGCGCCTAGTATGGCTAGAAGTAGGAGGACCTCTAGTAGTTCAAGGGCACGTCGCAGCTCTATTACAAACCTAAAGGAATCTGATCAGAGTACAGCCGCATCTAGCAAAGTTGAGCAACAGCCTCAGACAGCTTCCTCAATATCTGCTTCTATAAAGCCAGCAACTCAAGCAAGCTCATCAAGCTCTAGAAGCAGTAGAAGCAAGAAGCGAAGTGTCGATACGGAGAGCTGGGTTGAGAGGCACATCGATGAGCTCGTGTCACAGACAGGTCTGGAATCATTGAACCTAACTAGAGATGAGTATGTAGCAATATTTACTAAAGTTGTTGATATTCTCAGAGGTGAGGCGGCAACAATAGATTTAGACACTATTGTGCGGAGATTTAAAAGGAATGCTGATAGAGTTCTCCCTGTGGTGGCGTCAGCAGTTTTGGAGCTTAGAGATTCCTTAACAGAGGAACAGCTTGAGTTTGTGATTAACAATATTGGCGAGGCTGTACTAGCTTATGCAACAAGACTTTATACTGAAGCAAGAAGATTGAATAGGGAAGACCTAATTGAGAGGTTGAGAGGTTTGTGGAGGCAGCAATGGGTTCTCAGGAAATATCCTGTTCTGCCCGTAACATGCCCTAGATGCAGGTTTGACTCGCTCATGCCTGACCTAACATGTCTCGTTTGCGGTGCTACGGTATCAGAATCTGAGTTGAAGAGTTTCTTAGGGTTTGAAAAACTACTTGAAGAATTCGCTTGGAACAGCCCAGTGGAGGATGTTAAGAAGACTCTAAGCTATGGCTATGTCTATGTCAGTAGTGTAGGCATAAAGGCGCCTGACAATAATAAGGATGTTCTTGATATAGAGGTTGTGTTAACAAGTAAAGAGAAGGACATACTTCAGGAGGTCTTAAAGCGTAGAGGGGCTTAAATTGGTTATTGAAGTCAATAGCGAGAACGAGCTAAATGAGTTTACCTCTAGGAAACACCTTGTTTTAGTAGCTATGATTAGAGGTGTAGACGAGGATAAGAAAAGATACGTCACAAGGCTTCTAAGCATTATTGAAGAGGAGTCAGAACCAACAATCTACACAGCGATATATACCCAGCAGAGTAAAGCATTAGGAAGGCCTTTTATCGAAATAAGCTTATACCTTGACGGTTCTCGAGTGTTTAGCCAGGAAGGTGTGTTTGAGGATTTAGAGAGTGATTTGGAAGCTTTAAAGAATGGTATTAGAGAAACTCTTAGAAGCAAAGCTATAAGAATTAGGTTTGTAAAGAAAGGCTGAAGTACAGTGATTGTAGAAAGAGAGACTAAGCCACTGTGCAGTTCATGTAGAAGGAGAGAGGCTGTATACAGAAGATTAACATCTGGCGAGAAGCTGTGTAGGCTATGCTTATTTAGCGCCACCGCAAATCAAGTTAGGAAAGCTGTTCACTACTATAAGATGCTGAAACGTGGAGACAGCATTATCTTTATTCTGAGACCTGACAAACCTCTTCTCTCTCTTCAAGCTTTTCTAATCTTTCATACAGCTGTTAGAGATATGGAGCTTAAGTATAGCATTCTATGCCTTAAAGATGTTACTAACTGTGAATTGGTTGAACATATTGTGAAATCGCATGTTAAGAAAAGCGATATTGAAATAGTGAGCATTCCTTGCCGATTAGATTGCATAAAGACTCAAACCTTTATCCACATGATTAAGTATTGCGAGGCTTTAGCAATAAGAGTGGCTATGCAGCGTAACATGAACGCCGTTATAGCACCACTTTTTCGAGACGAGCTATCTATGATCATGTTAGCGGGTCTACTAATAGTTTCAAAAACTGCCTATAGCGAAGGAATGCCTCTAAAACTTGTTGAAGGGATTAAGGTTGCTAGACCATTCTACTATGTCTTCTCAGTAGATGTACTATACCTTACTCTAACCTCGCCAGAGCTACGCGAAAAAGAATCTATTTGCGAACCTCATCTAAACCTTTACATAGTTAATGAGCGCTTTGATGAGAGATTAAAATCAACATTCATAAGGTCACCAGAACTTATGTATTCAAGCATAAAAGGCTCTCAGCTTCTACAGAGCTACATCCTTGCAGGATCAAAACGTTGCAGAATATGTGGTGCCTACAGTGATAAAGATGTCTGCGAATATTGTGAAGCTCTTTTGCCATGCTTAAGCCAAGTCGAATTATCATAAAAGCTTATATAGAACCTCTCAAAAATAGCTATATCGGATTGGTGAAGAGCTCATGGCACTCTATGGTGTACCTGTACTCATACTGAAGGAAGGAACGTCAAGGACTCATGGCAGAGAAGCTCTGAGAGCAAACATCATGGCAGCAAGAGTACTTGCAGAGATTCTAAAGACAAGCCTTGGACCCAGAGGACTTGATAAAATGCTTGTTGACAGTTTTGGAGACATAACCGTAACTAATGACGGAGCAACAATAGTTAAGGAGATGGAGGTTCAGCATCCAGCAGCAAAACTTCTAGTAGAGGCTGCAAAGGCCGTAGATGCTGAGGTTGGCGATGGAACAACAAGTGCCGTTGTCCTTGCAGGGGCTTTACTAGATAAAGCTGAGCAACTACTAGATCAGGGTATACACCCAACAACAATAATTGAGGGTTACAAGAAAGCTCTAGCAAAGGCTCTAGAGATCCTTGACGAGATTGGGATAAAGGTCTATGTAGGAGATTTGGAGAAGCCTGAGGAGAAGGAGAAGACCAAAGCCGAGCTAAAGAAGGCCCTCTACACAACATTAGCAAGCAAATACATAGCCACGCCAGATGTTCTTGATAAGCTTATAGACATTGTTATAGAGGCCGCATTCAGAGTTGCTGAGAAGAGACCTGATGGAACATACGATGTAAAGTTAGATATGGTAAAGATCGAGAAGAAGAGAGGTGGTAGCCTACTAGACAGCATGCTTGTATATGGCATTGTTCTTGATAAGGAGGTTGTGCATCCAGCAATGCCTAGAAGGGTTGAGAACGCGAGAATAGCATTACTTGATGCTCCACTAGAAATAGAGAAACCTGATATAACAGCTAAGATTAACATCACATCACCAGAGCAAATAAGGAGCTTCCTAGAGGAGGAGGCTAAGATACTTAGGGATATGGTTGAGAAGATAGCGTCTGTTGGTGCAAATGTTGTCATATGCCAGAAGGGAATCGATGACGTAGCACAACACTACCTAGCAAAGAAAGGAATAATGGCAGTAAGAAGAGTGAAGAGAAGCGACATGGAGAAACTAGAAAAAGCAACAGGAGGAAGAATAGTTACAAGCATTAAAGATTTGACGGAGAAGGATCTAGGATACTGTGGCCTTGTTGAAGAAAGAAGAGTTGGAAACGACAAGATGGTATTCGTAGAGAACTGCAAGAACCCCAAAGCAGTCACAATACTACTGAGAGGAGCAAACGACATGCTACTAGATGAAGTTGAGAGAAGCCTAAACGATGCTCTAAACACTGTAAGGAACATACTAAGAGATCCAAAGATTGTGCCAGGAGGTGGTGCTGTTGAGGTCGAGGTTGCTATGAGACTAAGGAAATGGGCAGAAACAATAGGTGGCAAGGAGCAGCTAGCAGTAATAGCTTTTGCCGACGCTCTCGAAGAAATACCGTCAGTACTAGCTCAAACTGCTGGAATGGATGTGCTAGGAACAATAATGGAGCTTAGAAAGCTACATGCAGAAGGAAAAATGTCCGCAGGTATTGATGTCCTTAACGGTAAGGTAGTAGACGATATGACAAAGCTCAATGTAATTGAGCCCGTAATAGTTAAGAAGCAGATACTGAAGAGTGCTACTGAAGCTGCCACAACAGTGTTAAAGATTGATGATGTAATAGCTGCTGCGCCAAAGAAGGAGGAGAAGGGTAAGAAAGAAGAGGGCAAGAAGGAAGAGGAAGAGAGTAAAACATCCTTTGACTAACCTTAACTATAACTATTAGATTTAAAGCAATTATTTTTCACCTTGCACACAAGCTTCGTATTCTCTTTCCAAACAAGCACAAATCACATAATCAACTAAATTTTTAAAGCTATACCTGCAACAATAGTTAAGAGCTGTTACTGGTTTAAAGCAAAAAGATGTTGCAACAACAAGTGATTAATTGTTTATACTGCATATGATTTGTGGTGTCAATAAGCATGAATGGAAAAGGGAATGAATCCAAAGGAAAGGAAATAGTGAGGTCACTTAATGAAATTAGGATAGGGCCTAGAAATATTACTAGATTTGAAAAAGCACGTGTAGTAGCTATTAGAGCGCTTCAGCTTGCGGCAGGAGCGCCACCACTTATTGATGTATCTAACTTGGAGCCTAAGGATCCTATTATTATCGCCTATCACGAGTTTTTACGAGGTTTATTACCATTTCTAATAATGCGTAAGAAGCCTAATGGTGAATATCAGTTAATACCTTTGAAGGTTTTAGCTGAACCTGAAAGGAATAGAGTTGAAAGTATTAGTAGACTCATGAAGGAGATTTTTGGTATAGAGAACTTCATGTGGTATATCATCTAGAATATACTACGCATTATTTGGTTTTGTATCTTATCTAGAAGACGGCTAGTATAGTTGAACTTGGAGGTACAATCAATTTATGCCTGGTGATAGCAATAGCTTAATTAATAGACTTGGTGTACGTGATTATATTCTCGTCATAGCTGAGAAACCTCGAGCAGCACAGAAAATAGCTGAGGCGCTATACCCATATAAAAGATTTCGTATAAATGGTGTGCCTATATATGTTGCTAGATGGGGTGGCTCAGTCTATGTTATAGCGCCAGCAGCTGGTCATCTATTTACACTTGACACAGAGGATGAGGGTTACCCAACATTTAACTTTAAGTGGGTTCCTAGGTATATTGTTGATAGGGATGCGCGTTTCACAAAAAAGTTCCTAGACGCTCTCAAGCTCCTGGCTAAACATGCGCAAGGTTTTGTTAATGCATGTGATTACGATATTGAGGGCTCTCTCATAGGTTTCATGATAATTAAGTACTTTGGAGATATTAGAAAAGCGAAGAGAGCTAAGTTCTCAAGCCTAACTCCGCAAGAGGTTCGTAAAGCTTTCAGCAACTTAAATGAATTAGACCTTAACATGGTTGAAGCTGGTTACTGCAGACATATACTTGATTGGCTCTGGGGCATAAACATATCTAGAATGCTTATGGACTTCTACGAAAGGGTTTTCATGAAAAGAATTGTGCTGAGCGCAGGAAGGGTTCAAAGCCCTACACTAGCACACGCTGTAGACATTATACTTTCTAGACGCTGGCACGTACCAGTACCTTACGCAACTATAGACATCTTTATTGATTTAGACGGAAACCTAGTAAAACTGGATTACGTAGGAGAACCCCTTACATCATTAAGCGATGTTAAGAACTACATAGAGAAAATCAAGAGAGCTCCATACGCTGTTGTTGAAAGCATTAAGAAAGAGTATAAGATTGTAGAATCCCCTCACCCATTTAATCTGCCTGACCTTCAAAGTGAGGCGTACAGGATTTACAAGATCTCGCCTTACACAACTCAACATATAGCCGAAGATCTCTACCTAGAGGCGCTCATAAGCTATCCTAGGACAAACAGCCAAAAACTTCCATCTACACTCAATAACCAAGAAGTGTTGGAAGCTCTAGCTAAGAATCCTAAATATAGTGAACTTGTGAAGAAGCTATTTACAGAGACTAAAGGATTCTTCAAACCGAACAATGGACCTGCAGACGACCCTGCACACCCAGCTATATATCCAACAGGCGAAGCTCCTAGAACTAGGCTCAAGCCCCTACACGAAAAGATCTATGACTTAATAGTGAGAAGATATCTTGCAACATTTGCTAAACCCTTAAGGTTACTAGAACTTAAGGTTACGCTCAATGTGCATGGACTACAATATTCTTTATCAGGAGTTAAGATACTTGATCCAGGCTGGCTAAAGTACTACCCATTCTATTCAGTATCAGAAAACACAAATCTTGTAGACTACGATATTAGGGAGGGTATGAAGCTACAAATAAAGAACTATAAAGTGCGTACAAAGTACACAAAACCAGAGCCACCACCATCGAGAATCTCACTACTTAAATGGATGGAAAGCGTAAACATAGGTACAGAAGCTACAAGAGCTGAGATAATTGAGGTCCTGTTTAGGAGAGGATACCTAAAGTCCAGGTCCAGATCTGTTGATGTGACTGATTTGGGTCTCTTAATTGTGTTCCTGCTTAAGAAGTTTGCAGAAGATCTTCTAAGCGTAGAGCTTACCAGAAGATTTGAAGAGAAGCTAAAATTGATAATTTACGGAAAAGCGAGATGCAATGACATTATAGAAGAAGCTAAAAAAGTTCTTGTGATATACATCAACAATGCTTTAAGGGAGAGTCATAGGCTGAGCGAGGAGGTTTTCAAAGTTATACAACCCCAGAATCAAGATATAGGTGTTTCACATAAGAAGTGCAAAGTTTGTGGAAGAGTAACTGAGTCTGGCGATCTATGCATATTCCATAAAGTTGCCTATGAAAACATAGTGAAGTCTTATGAGAGATGGAAGGCTTTTGGGTATAGTTGGTCTACCTATCTCCAAAAACTTGTGAAGCTAAGGTCTACAGGTCAATACGTTAGAGAAGTTGCGGAGATGTTGCTAAAAGAAAAAGTTTAGTGCACTAAGAGCCCTGTTATTTTAATTATCACCTTACCTATCTGAAGAACCTTGCCAACTATTCTGGATGAATCTATACCTCGCTTTACATCGGATACTGCACTAATAACACTATAATCAAAGGCGGTAGAGCCTGTTTTAAGCAGTGTGAGGTTGCCTGCGGGGCATGGAATGCTCGTCTTGACGGCAATAAACGTTACCTGATCTATGAACTGATTGTTGTCACCTTTAGTCATATACAATAATTTGCCAGCATTTGTACAGTTTATGATCCCAACAACCCTGTGTATAACATACTCATTACGGTCATTCTTAAATATGATTACATCGCCTAAGCTAATACTTTTAGCATCTGGAATAACTATAACAACATCTCCACCAAGTAAGAGAGGCTCCATACTCTGCCCCTCAACAACAGCTAGAAAAGCCCAGCCCAGTAAGTAATGCGCAATATTGACAAAAACAAGTAGAGCTATTAACAGTGCTAGGATAGCTAGTTCCACTAAGCCAAGAATCCCCCTCATTGATTACTCTTCCTCCATAATTTCGGATAGATCTAGCTCAATCACATTTTCTCTCCTTTCGGACTTCCTCTCTTCTTTAACCATCTTCACAGCACCTTTCTTAGCACCCTCAATCTCTATACCTTCACTACCAACCTTCATCTTCGACAACGCCGCACGCCACTTAAAGCCACAGTTAGGGCACACAAACAGCGCCATAACGGTAATTGTAATCCTGCCCTCAGCATCAGGAAGAGGAGACACCAGTTGCCATGTTTTAGCAGGTTCCTTTACTTCAGTACCACACTTTGGGCAAACATTTGACGCTTTTTCTGACTTTCTAGGCATCGTTTCCTGCACCTCACTTTATGGCTCTATTAATGCAAAGAGTGAAATAAAAATTTACTTTACCATCTTAATCTCGGTATATCAGTATATAAAGTAAACACTTTGTAATATGATCAAGGTATAGTACAGACTTGGGTGATGGAAGCGTGACAAATCCGTTCATTATAAAGAGTGTTGACGCATTACAGGTTCTGGATTCCCGTGGCGACCCAACCGTTGAGGTAGTTGTAGAAACTGTTGGTGGTGGAATTGGAAGAGCTATAGCGCCTGCTGGTGCCTCTAGAGGAAGATATGAAGCTGTTGAAGTAAGAGATGGCGATCTTACAAAATTTAAGGGTAGAAGTGTGCTTAGAGCTGTTTCAAATGTTGTGAACTACATTGCACCAGCAATACAGGGTATGGATTCTAGGAAGCAGAGAGATATAGATAGGGTAATGATGCAGGTTGATGGAACTCCAAACAAGTCTAGGTTGGGTGCCAACGCAATCATTGCTACAAGCCTAGCTGTGGCAAAGGCTGCAGCGGATACTGCTGGTCTACCCCTATTCCAGTACCTAGGTGGTGTAAATGCAAAAGTCTTGCCTATACCTATGCTAAATATTATTAATGGAGGTGTACACGCAGGAAACGAGTTGGCGGTACAGGAATTCATGATAGTGCCCATAGGCTTCGACACGTTTTCCGATGCAATCAGAGCCGCTGTTGAGATATACAAGGAATTAAAGTCGATATTGAAGAGCAAATACGGTGCTTCAGCAGTTAATGTAGGTGATGAGGGCGGTTATGCACCGCCAATGAAGCTTGTTAGGGAGGCTATTGAAGCTCTTGTAACTGCTATAAAGAACTGTGGCTATGATCTAGAGAAGCAGGTTAGAATCTCTCTCGATGCAGCGGCCTCGCAGTTCTACGATGAGGAGAGAAAGGTGTATAGAATTGATGGTATGGAGCTATCTGCTGATAAACTTCTCGAGTACTGGAAGAATCTTGCAATAGAGTACAGGTTGTTCAGTATCGAGGATCCATTCCATGAAGAAAGCTTTGATTACTTCACTTCCCTACGAAAAGAATTGAAAGACAGTACAATAGTTGTTGGCGATGACATCACTGTAACAAATGTTGATAGATTGCGTAAGGCCATCGAACAGAGCGCCTTGAGTGGAGTTATAGTTAAGCCTAACCAGATTGGAACTCTCAGCGAAACCCTTGACTTTATAAACCTTGCAAAGGCACACAAGATCTACACTATTATTAGCCATAGAAGCGGTGAAAGCGAAGACAACACAATAGCACACATAGCTGTAGCTGTTGGAGGCCCATTCATCAAGACGGGTGCTCCTGCAAGAGGTGAAAGAACGGCTAAGTACAATGAGCTCTTAAGAATTGAGAAGTTCCTGGGCGGAGACGCTGTATATGCAGGAAAGATACTCCAACTCTAGGCATAGACCTTAACTAAGCATCTTTTTATAGATTCAGATACGGGTTCCTCATCACTGTTTCAGCAGCGCCTCGGGCATCATCATAACAGATAGCTCGATCCTTTCATCTCACTCCACTCTCAAGATATATAAAGCTTTAGCACTGTACTTACAATACTTAGTAGCGAAGCCCTTGCACTACTACTTAGGGTTTGCTTAGCGGAGGGCGCTGGTGACATGGTAACAAACCTGCCTGCAGAAGCGAAGGCCAAGTTTGTTAAGTATATGGAGGCTAGAACGCCAGAGGAAAAGCTGCGTGCCTTAGAAGAGTTTCTAGCTGCTGTCCCCAAGCATAAAGGCACGGAGAATCTTGTTAGGTGGATTCGAAAGCGAATGGCTGAGCTTAGGGAAGAGATCGAAGAGAGGCAACATAAGAAAAGAGGGGGTGGCGGACCATCATTCTTTATTGAAAAGGAGGGGGCTGCCCAAATAGTGCTACTAGGCTATACGAAATCAGGGAAAAGCACATTACTTAAGTACTTAACGGATGCTCGGGTAGAGGTATCAGATACCCCTTACACAACAAAGTTCCCTGCTGTAGGCATGATGCCTTTTGAGGATATACAGTTCCAGCTTGTTGAGGCTCCATCGGTTATTCCTGAAGGTGGCGGATGGAATGGCAAAGTAGCGGGTCTAGCAAAAAATAGTGATGGCATTATATTAGTACTGGATGCATCAAGGGATCTAGAGTCGCAGTTCAATGGCTTGTTAAGCTTCCTAGAGAGTTATGGTATTACATTGACCAAGCCTCGCGGATATGTAGAGATTGAAAGGCTTCACTCTGGGGGTATAAGGATAGTTAATATTGGAAAACTTAGGTGTAGCGAAATCGATGTGATAAAGCTTCTCACCAGCTATGGTATTCGAAATGCCGTTGTTAAAGTGTTTGGCGAAGCAGACTTAGACGATGTTGAAAAAGCGCTCTTTGAACAAGTAATCTATAAACCAAGTCTTGTTCTCATAAATAAGATTGATCTTGCAGATGTTGAAAGCGTAAAGAGCTTCATCGATAAGGTGTCTACACCCGCCATACCCGTCTCAGCCATTAAGGGATTCGATAAGTATTTGCTGGGCAAGACACTATTTAACATGCTTAATATAATAAGGGTCTACACAAAGCCTCCTGGCGGTGAACCCTCTAAGAAGCCATTAATACTGAAACGAGGGTCAACAGTATATGATGTTGCAAAATCGATACATGAAGACTTTGTAAAGAAGTTTGCATATGCAAAGATTTGGGGTAAATCAGCCAAGTTTCCAGGTCAACGAGTTGGTCTAGAACATGCGCTTGAAGATGGGGACATAGTTGAAATCGTACTTAAGAAGTAAGAAATGCAATGAAATCAGTTTAGCTTAAATACTCACCCAAGTACAACATGTTTCATAAAGGTGTGAAATCAGTATGGCAATAAAGAGACTCATTCTTGTCACAGCAACACATTTACCGCAACATAAATACTTTATGCAACTAGCTAATGAGCTAGCTAAAGAGCTCAATATCCCACTGCAAGTCCTTGAAGAGGACTACGTATTCGTTAACACATATGGAGAGAAAGACGAGTTTGGAATGGCGTGGTTACCACAGCTCTTCGCAGAGATTGATGGTGAGATAAAGCCTGTACTAACAAGGTTTCCAATAAATGAAAAAACCCTGGACTACGATATGGAGAAAGCTCGTCAGCAAGTGTTAACGACTTTAGGGATTCAAAAGTAATGCGTTACAGCAATACATTTTAATTTTATTCTTCTTCCAATTCTTCCTCTTCCTCCTCTTCAGCTATCTTCTCAGGAGAGGTAATTCTTTTTGCTAGTTCCTCAACTTCAGAAGCGCAGTAATCGTCTATGTATGGAGCTACTATAAATATTCCAGAATCAACAATGCTATCCTCTCTCCACTCGTTATTATAGCTTATCAGAAATAGTGGCAGGTCAAACGAAGCATAATCTCCTTTTCTCTTAAGGTTGAATTGTGAGTACTTTTCGTACTGTTCTTTAGTTATTGGTAGCTTAACCTTTATCTCTTGCTTATGCCTCATTACTATCAAATCTGATTTACGTGGATCCCAAAGCTCAAGGACCTTGATCACCGTGTCTTTAAGTGCTTTCTCAAGCTCGCCCTCTATAATGTTCTTCTCCTTCACAACACCTAATTCAGCCCTTAAAATCAGCACCTTCAAGCTTTCACGCTCCTACAAATATTTCATAGCATTTAGCAGAGCACATTAACCTTGTTTCACATCACTACTTAAAAACTGTAGTGAGACAATTGCGTTGAGATCCTCCCTAGTTTTACTACTTTATACTGGTATGATAACAGCTAATACTATTAGTATTAGCCCTAGCATTAGTAGTACAGGTCCAAGGTACTTAATATTCATTCTCCAGAAAATCTTTAATAGCTTTACAATGCCTAGCATTAAGTAGTATAGAACGACTATTGCAATCAAGGCTATTCCTATCCATGCAAGTACTTGTGATGCATTACTTAAAGGGCTTAACCCACGCCATATATGTGTCAAAACGTCGTATAGTGCTTGTACACCCATACTTAATTGCACCAGAAACTTTATGTTGCGAATAAAGTATCTAAAAAGAGTGAACCTCTTGAGCTAGAGTGATGAAGGTTAAAAGCGCTGAGGCTTGTGATGAAGGCCCATGAACTGATCTCTTACACAATTTTTGTTGAGCCTGCTATATCCTCCCAAGAGATTCCTAAAGCTGTAAAGAGTTGCTCGAGCGAGGTTCTCATAGCATCTATATACTTCTGAACATCTATTTCTGAAACCTTAGCCAGCTGTATAGGCTTCACACCTTCTTTACTCTTAACCTTTATGTATGCTATTACATCCCCTGCCATTATCTGTACCCCGTACTTGCTTAGCATTAGCGCTGCTTTCACATGTTGTGGCGTGCTCTTCTTGTACTCAGATAAAGGCTTTGAAAGAGTTGCTCTGAAGGCTACTTCGTCTAGTGAGAATATCTTGAACTTGAGTAACTTATAGTGTTTCTCAAGCTCCTCTCTTATCCTATCTATAACCTTGAACGCGTCTTCGGGTTCTGAAATTGTTGCAAGTTCTTTGAGTATGTATGTGAACAGGTTCTTTATGAAGTCAGGAGTGTTTCTCTTTTTGCCTACCATACCTTTAACATCTATCTCCCCTGTTGGTAGTACACCAACATAGTTCTTCTTCAATGAGGAGAATGCGACAAACTTGTATGTTTTGTCAACTTCTAGTTCTAAACCAAACGTTTCCTCAACCCACTTCCTAAGCTCATTCAGCTTAGATTCTTCAGGATTCCAAACAAACAAGGAGTCTGTATCTCCGTACAGTACAATTAAGCCCATTTCAAGTGCTTTGTTCTTAGTTGCTGTTATAACCCTTCTACCAAGAGCTGTAACGCTTTCCGCAACTGATGGTGCATATAGCTGGAATGTTTCAGCTCCAAACACACCATAAGCAGCATTAATGAATACCTTCATAGCGCGTTGAACAACATCATACCAGCTTCTAGTAACCTCATCAAGACTCTTGTCCTTAGCCTTTTTCTTATATAACCTAACTCTGAAATCTCTTAGCAAACCTACAATCAATGCTGTAATACCTGGTCTATCCATGCAGACCTTATGAACAACCCTGTTCTGCTCATCAACAATATCCACAATCTTGTTGCACTTACTTGGATCAGGATCAATGGTTTCGTAACTTAAGTTCCACCTCTTCATAATTGATGGATATAGCGAGGCAAAGTCAAGCACTGTAACATTGAAGAATAAGCCTTGAGGAGGTTCCATTACTATTGCTCCTGCATACTTCTTACCCTTTATAGTAGCTTCTGTAACTTTTTTACCCTTAAGATTTGCTATGTCGTCTTTCCTAGGTATTAAATAGCCTCTCCTCCTATGCTCCCAATAAAACAAGTTCTTGATCCAAACAGAGACCGTGGATCTTGTTAGATCCTCTAAGCCAAGCTTACTTACACGCATTAGTAGTAGTATTAGCTTCCACACAAGCTCATTGGCGTATGTGGTGAGTTCGAGAGTTATTTGAGCATCCCTAATATTGTACCTCACCAATTCATTAAGGCTAGCCCCGCTGATATCGGTCTCTAGCTTTACTTTACCGATGCCGAGCAGTGCTTGAGCAACCGAGTCTAAGTTTACCTCCTTATACCTTCCTTCAAATGCGTAGTTCTGAATAGCCTTGTTGCTGAAGAACTTGTATAGGTCTATATGGATCGAGTTCCTTAGCTTAGCTTCAAACTCCACCCTGTTACCTTTAACAACCCTTCTCACTTCTATGCCCAAAGCTTCTTTATCTAACCCTAGCCTCAAGGCTCTTACATAGACGTATCTAAAGTCGAAATTGTCGCCATTAAATGATACAACAATAGGATACATTTGAAGAATATTTAGAAAGTCTAGTATCAATGCTCTTTCACTATCATAGATCTCAACCTCTACATCCTCTGGAAGCTTATCATCAAGCTTTAGTCCATTCCTGTAAAGCACAAGAACCTTCCTTAACCCATCAGTTGATGCAAGTGCTACTGATATCACAGGATACTCTGCTGTATCAGGTGATGGAATCCTTCCTTCAATCGGTGTGTAGACTTCGATATCTATTGCAACCCTTTTTGGTGAGAACCATTTAGCTTCAAAGATCTTTGCTAGATGTAGTGCAATATCGACATGTTCCTGCGTTGGTAGATCGAGGTTCTTTATAATCTCTTCCCTTAACTTCTTCTCATCAACATATGTATGCTCAATAAAGTTTGTTCCTGATACTGAGTATGCTATTCCTGGTATGAGCTGGTTATCGTATATATAGTTTATGTGATACCTTATGTCAGCTTCCCACGCCTTAGCAACCTTTGTTCTCAGATACCTTACAGCAAGAGGATCCTTAACCACTATTTTTGTCATAACTCTCTCAATATTGTACAACAAATCAAATTTTTTGACAATCTCAACATGATCAAATGACTGATGCATCACAATTTTTCTTATCACAGAATCCTGGGAATTCCTAAACTTTTCTTCTGGTATATCTGTCAGGAAGTAAGGCTTGTGCCCTGTCTTATCGTAGAGATATAGAAGCTCATGCGAGTTAGGGTCGTAGAAAATAAGTAAAGCCTTCTTTGCATCACCATCATAATCAACTTGCAACAGGAAAGCCTCTTTAACGCTATCAACAACTTTTCTAGGTCTTAGGAAAGGCTTTGATAAGGGCTCTAAACCTGCATTACTTGGAACAATAACCCTTACTGAATCTACGCTTAGAATCCTGCCTTGAACATCTTCTTGAACTTTTCTATCTACATCCATTATTTTGCCAATTTCACTGGGCAATGTTGTTGATTCTTTCGCAGAAGTAATACTAGGACTAGAAGGTGTTGATGTTAGTATATTCATCCCTTTCCCAGTCTCTCTAACCACTTGTTCCTGCTCCTTACCCTGTTTTGATTTAGTCAAAGTCTTTCTAACTTCCTCCACATTTGCTTGAGCATCTGTAGAGGTTTTAGAAACCTGCACAGTGCGTGTGCTACTGCCTTCAGCAACCTTTGATTGGGCATCACCATGCTTGATGAAGTCCATAAGTGTTTTATTTTTTCCTCCCTTCTTCATCACACTACCCTCGAGTAGCGTGACAATCAATACGCTAAAGCCATAGAAAACGCTGTGTTCCTACCTCTAGGAATATTTTTAGCAATCAAAGTTTATAAGCATACATACCTTAGCTCGTGTAAAAATCTTCAAGTTTTAAACTTCTACACATAACTGCAGGGCTTCTTTCAGTGCTAACGCCATGGAAATATGGACACTGCTTTCTCGTATTCCTTCTTCCTTCTTTCATATTCGTCGCGCGTCATAATAGGTTTTGCAGGTATTCCTGCTACAACAGTATATGGTTCAACACTTTTTGTGACTACAGATCCTGCTGCTATTACAGCTCCTTTACCTATCCGAATTCCTGCAACAATAGTGGCATTAGCACCGATAACTACATCATCCTCAATAACTGTCTCTATGAGCCTACTACTGGGCGGGTATCTGTCATTTGTGAACACTACTCTAGGAGCTATAAAGACTCTTGAGCCTATAATCACCTTGGGGGGTATATAAACAGCAGACTGTATAACAGTGCTACTACCTATTGACACATAACCATCTATAATGGTGTGGGATCCTATCTTACACCCATCACCTATAGATACATGCTCTCGTATAAGAACATTATGACCTGTCTCACAATTGTTCCCGAGCTCAACATTCTCGTATATGATTGTGCCTCGCCTAATAATGCAGTTTTGCCCTATCTCTACACCATCACTTATCCTATCCAGCAACTCATGAAAATCAGTGTTCTGTATCGATGCCTCCGTTTCGTTGCTCAAGAGCTTTAACACTTTTTGTCTTGTAGGATACCCCAACGTTACACCGGAATCTATTAGAGTGTTAGCACCTATCTTTGTAGTGCCGTAGATAAAGACCTCCTTACCGAGTACCACACCTTTCTCAATCATTGACCTGCTACTTATAAAATTACTGCCCTTCATAGATGAGCGCCACAATTGCTTAGGTTAAGGGCTCTATACACTGGTGTAAGCCTATTTAGTAGGTTATCTTTAAAACTTTTGTACACTGGTTTGATATAGTAAATGGTATGTGTTCTAGGTGAAGTGAAGGTCATGTCTGCGATTAAGTACGTATACCAGTTTGAGGAAGCAGATGAAAAGAATAAGCGACTGTTTGGAGGTAAAGGCGTTAGCTTAATACAGATGTCAAAACTAGGTTTGCCAGTGCCTCCAGGTTTTATAATAACTACTGAAGCCTGTGTAGACTTCTACGGACCTAGAAAAGCAGAGATAGATGCTTATGAGGCTGAGCTTGCTAAGAACCCACCACCAGAGGTAAGAGACGAGATCATTAGAAAAGTTTGGAGCATTATCGATACTCTCCAGCTACCTCCAGGACTATGGGAACAAGTAGTTGAGCACATGAGGATCTTAGAGAAGAAGACTGGCAAAAAGTTTGGCGACCCTGAGAATCCACTACTGGTTTCAGTAAGAAGCGGAGCACCAATCTCAATGCCAGGAATGATGGATACTGTACTGAACCTAGGTTTAAACGATCAAACAGTTGTCGGACTCGCCAAACTCTCTGGTAATGAGTGGTTTGCCTATGATGCTTATAGAAGATTTATAAACATGTTTGGGAAGATTGTCCTAGGTATTGATGATAAGTACTTTAATGCTGTATTTGAAGAGCTAAACGAGAAGTTCAAGAAGGAAGCCGAGGAACGGTTTGCTGATGAACTTGCAAAGATAAGGGAGAAGATTCCAATCTATACACCGAGACTTGATGCACAACCACCAAGAGAGATTGCACCAAGACTTTGGCAGAGATCAGTTGAGTACCTCAAGATCCTTGTAGAGAAGTATAAGGAGATTGTGAAACAGCATTGGGGTGAGTTCCCACAAGATCCATGGAAGCAGCTTGAGCTTGCTATCAAGGCCGTGTTTAGGTCGTGGATGAACCCAAGGGCAATATTCTACAGAATTATTAACAAGATAACACCTGATATTGCTCACTGCACAGCTGTTAACATCGTTACTATGGTCTTTGGTAACATGGGCTGGGACAGCGGAACTGGTGTAGCATTTAGTAGAGATGTTGCTACAGGTGAAAATGTTCTCTACGGCGAGTTCCTACCTAATGCACAAGGAGAGGATGTAGTAGCAGGCATTAGAACACCACTACCAATATCTGAGTTTCAGAAGCTGTTCCCAGAGCTCTATGACCAGCTTTACAAGGCTGCTAAACTACTAGAGAAAGTGAACAAGGATGTGCAGGACATAGAGTTTACTGTTGAGAGAGGAAAGCTTTACTTCCTGCAGTGCAGAGATGCCAAGATGACTCCACTAGCTAGAGTAAAGACAGCTGTTGATATGGCTAAGGAGGGTATTCTAACAAGGGAGGAGGCGATACTAAAGGTCTCGCCAGAGCATGTTATACAGCTGCTCTACCCAAGAATTGATCCTAAGGCCAAGGCAACACCAATAGCTAAAGGTTTGCCTGCATCACCAGGCGCTGTAAGCGGTCAAGTAGTGTTCCATCCAGATGACGCTGTTAAGTGGGCTAAGGAAGGAAAGAAGGTAATTCTTGTCAGAACAGAAACAAAGCCTGATGATGTTCACGGATTCTACGCTGCTGTAGGTATCCTGACAAGCAGAGGTGGAATGACAAGTCACGCAGCAGTTGTTGCAAGAGCTATTGGAAAGTCTGCTGTTGTTGGTGCAGAGGCTATAGAGGTTCACGAAGATGAGAAGTACTTTAAGGTAGGCAACATAGTTGTTAGGGAAGGAGACTGGATAACTATCGACGGTAACACAGGTAATGTGTATCTCGGTGTTGTACCAACAGTTGAAGCAGGGCTCATACCAGAGCTTGCAGAACTACTGAGCTGGGCTGATAAGATTAGAAAGCTAGGGGTAAGAGCAAACGCTGACGTACCAACAGATGCTGAAATAGCTCTAAAGTTTGGTGCTGAGGGTATTGGACTGCTAAGAATAGAGAGAATGTTTAGAAAGCCTGAGAGACTAGAGCTGCTGAGAAAGGTTATCCTTGCAGAGACTAGGGATGAGAGGGAGAAGTATCTAGCACCATTAGCTGAGATGCTTAAGGGAGACTTTAAGGAGATATTCAGAATAATGGATGGAAAGCCGGTCATTGTGAGACTTATAGATCCACCACTACACGAATTCCTACCGAAACCTGAAGAGATATTAAGGGAGATATATGAACTAAAGATGAAGGGAGCAGATGAAAAGCTGATCAAGGAGAAAGAGTGGCTATATAGAAGAGTATCAGTGTTACAAGAAGCTAACCCAATGCTTGGACATAGAGGAGTAAGAGTAGGTGTAACCTATCCAGAATTCTACTACTACCTATCAAAGGCCATACTAGAGGCTGCAGCCGA